>DOEU01000109.1 GCA_003532555.1 Verrucomicrobiota bacterium
CCTACCCGTTCGTATTGAATTTTTTGGCAACCAACTTGAATCCATTCGCTATTTCGATGATCAAAGCCAATGTTCCATAGAGAAGATTGATCAAATTGAATTACCCGCTCTCACTCTTTCCAAAAGCGATACCCAGCCGCTACTTGATCATCTACCCGCCGATACCCTGATCATCAATCCACCTGATCCAACCACTCCCGCACCTCGCATCGAGACACGCTATGAAGCTTATCAAACCGGTCTTCAAGCACCCTCGGCCACCTATACCCCCGCCCAAGCCGAAACCGCTCGACTCGCCTTTGTTGAACGCTGCTGTAATGAAGCCCAAGACGGAAAAATATACCACTTCTATTTTGAGACCGAAGGAACCTGTAGTCGGTTTCAAAAACTCTACGCCCCCTGTTCCGGCATAGATCAACTTCAGCTTCACCTCGGTGTAATCCATGAAAGCGCATATAATCCCCACGAACAGATCACGATCATCACCGAAAGTGATTTCTATGCTTACCACACCCATCGCAGCGCTCACGCCCGCAAAGCTCGCCGTTTTAAAAAACAAGAACGCGTGAATGAAGCCGCCGATATCCAACCCGGCGACTATGTTGTTCATGTCGAACATGGGGTTGGTAAATATTTAGGTATCGTTGAAACGAAAAGTGGGGAAACGAGCATGGAAGTGCTCTCCATTGAATACGCCAAAGGCGACAAAGTCTATCTACCCGTCACACAAGCCCATCTACTCACTCGATATAAAAGCATGGGCAAACAACGCCCCCGCCTACATACACTCGGAGGACGGAAGTGGAGAAATGACCGCATGCATGCCGAACAAGGTGCACATGATCTCGCAGTCCAACTCCTCGAAACACAAGCATCTCGGCAAGCCCAACGCGGTACACCCTCCCAATCCGATACCGCCCAGCAAGCCGAATTCGAAGCCGCCTTTCCCTACACCGAAACCGAAGACCAGCTCACCGCCACCGCCCAACTCAAAGCAGATATGGAAAAACCACAACCGATGGATCGTTTACTCTGTGGCGATGTCGGCTTCGGAAAAACCGAAGTAGCGATGCGCTGTGCGTTCAAAGCCGTTCAAGAAGGCCGTCAAGTAGCTCTTCTCGTGCCTACTACCGTACTCGCACAACAACACTGCGACTCCTTTCTCGAACGTATGGCCGCCTTTCCCATCTCCATCGACATGGTTTGCCGATTCCGAACCCGAAAACAACAAAATGAAACACTTGCCCGAACCCTTCGAGGTGAAGTTGACATTCTGATTGGCACCCACCGTATCCTCTCCGGTGATGTCCGCTTCAAAAACCTCGGTTTACTGATCATTGATGAAGAGCAACGATTTGGGGTTACGGCTAAAGAAAAACTTAAATGGTTGCGGAGAGAGATTGATATCATCACCATGTCTGCCACACCTATTCCACGCACGCTCTATATGAGTCTTACCGGAGTCCGGGATCTATCCACCATTAAAACCGCCCCACAAGAGCGCCAACCCGTTGAAACCCATGTCATCACCTACGATGAGTCCCTTATCAGCCATGCCATCAAGCGGGAAATCCAACGAGGTGGACAAGTCTTTTATCTACACAACCGCGTGAAAACCATTCATCATGTTGAAAATCGCCTTCGTACCTTATTACCTGACGTTCGTATTGCCATTGCCCACGGTCAATTGGGAGAAACCGAACTCTCTAAAATCATGCACGCCTTTGTCGAAAACCGCTTCGATGTTTTGCTATGCACCACCATCATTGAAAGCGGGGTTGACATTCCAAACTGTAATACTTTGTTTGTTGAAAATGCAGAACGATTCGGTCTATCCGATCTCTACCAACTCCGTGGACGCGTCGGTCGCTCTTCCCGTAAAGCTTTTGCCTATTTTATGCTCACCCCAGGTGGCGATCTGATTGATGCGGCTCGTGACCGCATGAATGCCATTCAACGCTACACCGGATTAGGCTCTGGCTTCCGGCTTGCTATGCGCGATCTTGAAATGCGAGGAGCCGGTAATTTACTCGGTGCGAACCAAAGTGGGCATATCTCTAATGTGGGGTTTGATCTCTACTGCCAACTCTTGCGTCGCACCATTGCACAGATGCAAGGCAAAACACCTCCACCACTCATGGATGTAGCGGTTCGTATAGACTTTCTGAATCTCTCCCCCGCATCTGACAACCTCAAAGACGGCGCTTTTATTCCTTATGAATATGTCGAAGATGAAAACTTACGCCTTCGTCTTTACCAGCGAGTATCTGCCCTCGCCGAAAAAAAAGAGATCACGCTCATCAAGAAAGAGATCAAAGATCGATTCGGCCCCCTACCTGCACCCGTTCAACGTCTCTTATTGATCGCCCAACTACGCATCATCGCTGCCAAAAAAGGCATCACCGCTATCACCGTTCGAAATGACCAAGTTATGCTCAATACCGATAAAGGATTTATAACTCAGGCCGGTCAACACCCTCGGCTCACAGGCATCAGCCCAACCGAACGGCTCAAAGAACTCATCCAACTTCTCTAAAGCCGCATCGTCTGCTGTCCAAGCATGGCTTTGGCATGCGCCAAGGAAACATCTCCTGTCTCACTACCGCCTAACATCCGCGCTAATTCAAGCGGGCGAGTCTCCTCATCAAGTAAATTGACTTCCGTATAGGTTCGCCCCTCATCCACACGTTTAGCAACCGCTAAATGAGTGTTTCCACACGCCGCTACTTGTGGTAAATGTGTAATGCAAAGCAACTGATGGTTCCCTGCCACCTGAGCTAACTTCCGACCAACAGCTCCACCAATCTCTCCTCCAATATTGGCATCAATCTCATCAAAAACGAGCACCGGAATCTGATCTTGCTCGGCCAATACTGCCTTCAACGCCAGCATCACACGCGAAATTTCCCCGCTCGAAGCAATCGCTCGCAACGGGCGCATCTCTTCACCCGTATTGGGCGCAAATCCAAACTCAATGACATCCATCCCATTGGATTCAGGATCTTTCAATTCCAGCGTAATATCAAAAAATCCATGCTCAAAACCTAACTCAGCCAATGACTTGGTAATACATTCCGAAAGATGATCTGCCACCATTTCCCGGCGAGCTCGTAAGACCTCACCCGAAGCGACTACCTTCCGAAGCTGCTCTGTTTTTGCCACCATAAGCTCTTCTAAGCGCTGATCACGACTTTTTAACCCATTCAGCTGCTCACGCCACGTTTCCAGATTCTCAAGCACCTCTTCGACCGATGAACCATATTTGCGTTTCAGCGTTCGATACGTCGTCAACCGCTCATCCAGCCACTGCATCCGTTCAGGACTTGCATCCCATCCGTCACTCGCCCCCTCAAGCGAACGCACAATCTCCTGTACTGATGTTATCGCCTGCTCTAATTCATCATTCCAAGCAGCCGCTTCAGGCAACAGTGACTGCAATCGCTGTAACGCCGTGCGAGCCGCAGCCAATCCATCAAACGCCGCTCCTTCACCTTCGGTTAATGCCTGAGCTGCAACCCCTGATAGTTCCATCATCTCTTGAGCATGAGCAGCTTGATCGTGATCACGCTCCACCTCAGTCTCTTCCTCTAAGCTCAAATTAGCGCGTTCAATCTCTTCTATGCGATACGTCAAAAATTCAATCTGGCGCGCATGCTCCTCTTCTGATCCCCCTTGTAGCCGTTCTATTTGATCTATTGTATCCCGAAACGTCAGATAGACTTCGGTATATCGATCCTGCTCTTCTTGAATCCCTCCAAACGCATCCAAAATTTGCAGCTGCTTCGCCGGATCTAATAGTGACTGATGATCATACGGACCATGCATATCCACCAACACTTCACCCAAGCGCTTTAATACCTGCAATGTGACCGGCTCATCGTTAACCAGATTGCGGCTCGCAGATTCCGTAATAATGCGACGAATAATCAAGAGACCACCCTCGCAAGGTTCATGACCTAATTCCTTTAAAACCGTATTGACCGCTTGCGAATTTGATAAACCAAACTCAGCCAAAACCGTGCATTGTGATTCACCCGTTCGGATTAACGAGCGATCTGCCCGCTCCCCCAACAAGAGACGCAACGCACCCATCAATAAAGACTTACCTGAGCCCGTCTCGCCTGTAATGACATTTAGCCCGTCGCCAAAACCAACCTGCAAGTCATTGACCACCGCTAAATTACGTATCGTTAATCGCCGTAACATATTTCTCATTATTCACGAACCAACGACAGGAGCAAGTAGCTTTATTTAGGTTCCATTATCTTTAAAGCTTCTTCTTTGATCTCTTCTTTTCGCTCTTCTTCAAAAAGATTAATAAACATCGCGATTATCCTCAAAAGAATGATCAGGAAAATGGGAGCACCAATAAAGTAAAAGCTATCGGGTAGCTGAAAGGACACGCGGTGCCTTGTATATTTCTTCCCAGATTTTTGAGTTGTTTGAACCGTCTCAAGCGATGTCAAATAATCGACACTATCCAATCCATAAACCGCAACAGTTTGAGAGGAAGGCGAAGCCAATGTCATATTGGTTGCTAGCGAACCTTGTGATGAAAGACATATCAGCATCAAAAAACCAGTTATAAGAATAGATCTAACTTTTTTCATAGAGCCGTTTAAACTATGAAATATAACAATTTCTGTAAATGCATTAATATGTGGATTTTGTCTATCTCTTCCTACCCAACCCGTTTAACTAATATTCGAAAAGTT
>DOEU01000100.1:0-1412 GCA_003532555.1 Verrucomicrobiota bacterium
CTTCACTACGGTAGACAGATTGATCGTCAGCGTTCGTATGGCTAGCAAGGCGTTCTACTTCAAAAATAAGAATTCGGGGCGATTGTGTGTCACGTATGGTTTGAATGGTTTGTTGGGTGCATTGATCGGTTTCGATGGGGTTGGAGCCGTTAACGCGATCAATCGGAACACCACAAAAAGTGGCTGCTTCTGTGCCATCGGGAAGAGAGTAGAATGTATTTCCTTTTGTGGGTGTGGATAGGGCATAACGATTGTCTTCGATCAAAAATAGAACTGGCAGATGGGCTCGAGCGGCTTCGCTAATGGCTTCATAAAAGTCGCCTTGTTGCGTGGCTCCATCGCCAACTGATGCAAGAACAATCGAATTTGAGGCACTTGCATCTTTAAAGGTGTGGGCGACCCCTACAGCTTGAACTACATTACTTCCTACCAGTGTAGGTGTGCTCATAATGTTAAGTTTTCGATCGGAAGGAAAGGCAGGCATGCGTCGGCCGGCTGAGTTCGAGCTAGCTCGGCTGAAAAGTCCATCAAAGATGGTCTGATAGGTTACACCGCGCGCATAGGCTAAGGCTCGGTCGCGATAGTGCAAGTGAAGCCAATCAGATGGGGTTAAATGGGGGGCAATCAATGCGCTGGCTTCATGCCCGGAAGAGGGAATGTAAAAAAACACTTCGCCCCGCTGTGCTGCATCCGCTTGCATCTGGTCGGTATAGCGTGAAGCGATCATATGGCGATAGCCTATTAGAAGTCGATTTGCAGGTGTATCTGTTATTCCCAATGGACGGTCCCTCATCTGTTATAAAATGGTAGTGTAGTCACGGGTTTAGGTCGAGTATTGAAATTGCTTTATCGCTAATTTTTGACTTTCGCTGAATTGGGGCATAGCCTAGGGGAAATGAGGAATTTATGAAAGATAACATCGAGCTGATTTGCGATATTGCGGAGCGGATCGCTTTTGCGGGCGAAGGTAAGGATCGTGGGGAGTTGCTTCAGGAGGTGGCGTATTCGATTGCAGAGCATATGGCAGCAGATGTGTGCTCTATTTACATCTATGATGAGATCGAGCAGAGCTTATCATTGCGCGCGACTCAGGGGCTGGATAAGAGCGCAATTGGGACGGTTAAGCTCTCATTAGAAGAGGGCATCACGGGACAGGCGTTGCGTGAATTGCGCCCCATTTGTGTTGGGCAAGCTTCGACGGAATCCGCCTATAAGTTTTTTCCAGGCATTCGGGAGGAGCAATACGAGGCTTTCCTTGCGGTGCCGATTTTGCGTGGACAGCGGCGAATTGGCGTTTTAGTGGTACAAGCAAGTGAGCGGGATTATTTTAAAGAGAATGATGTTTCAGCACTGCGAGCTATTGCCATGCAGTTGGCGACGATGTTCGAGAGCGTGAAGTTGCTCAAGGAGGC
>DOEU01000100.1:1809-1957 GCA_003532555.1 Verrucomicrobiota bacterium
CGGCCAGTAAAGGGGTGGCGAAGGGGATCTCGTGTGTATTGGATTTAGGCGCTGACGAGCATGCATTACAAATGCAACCAGAATCTTTAGGATCCGATGTGACCGCTTTTGATGAGGCGCTGCAGCGGACGGTGGAACAGATTCAGGC
>DOEU01000100.1:2341-4470 GCA_003532555.1 Verrucomicrobiota bacterium
AGCGCCCACCTTCTTATTTTAGAGGATGAACAATTTACTGGTCGTATCCGCGAATTGATTGCGGAGGGCGCTGCCGCATTGCATGCGATTCATGTCGTTGTGGATGAATACGTAGAAATTTTTTCTTCGAGCTCGGTTCCGATGATTCGCGAAAAAGTTTTGGATGTGAAGGATTTAGGAAATCGGTTAGGGCGTAATTTATGTTCGGAAGAAGAGTTTAACTCGGATTATGGGGGACAGATTATAGCGGTTCGGGAATTATTGCCTTCCGATATATTAAAATTTTCGGCGGAGCAAGTGGAGGGATTGATTATTTGTAGCGGCGTGACTTCGCACAATGCTATTATTTGTCGTTCGCTTGGGATTCCAATGGTTGCGATTAGCCGAGATGCATTTGATATGATCCCGGATGGAGTTCCGATTTTAATGGATGCCACTCAGGGCATTATTTATGTGAAACCTAGCGATGAGATCATTTCTAAGTATCAGGAGTTGGAAGAAACTTGGCGGGTTTTAAATGATGCGTCGGATGTCCAGGAAGTGCGGCGGACGGCATGTGGTGAAGTGGTTGAGATTATGGCGAACATTAATTTACTTTCTGATTTGGAGCCCGCCCGGCATTTCAAGGCGAATGGAGTTGGGCTTTATCGCTCGGAATTTCCTTTTATTGTGAGGAGTGATTTTCCGTCCGAAGAAGAGCAGACGCATATTTACGCTCGTTTGGTTGAAAATATGGAAGGACGTTCGGTGACGCTACGGACCTTGGATATTGGGGGAGATAAGATGCTTTCTTACTATTCGAATGTAACAGAGGCAAATCCCTTTTTAGGAATGAGAGCGATTCGGTTTTCTCTGCAGAATCGAGATATTTTTAGCCAACAGTTACGAGCTTTTTTGCGGGCGGGCGTCGAGGTGGATGCACGTATTATGTTCCCCTTAATTGCTTCGGTAGATGATTTTATAGCGGCTCGAGAGATTGTCTGGGAATGCATGAATGAATTGGAATCCCAGGGAGTGGCGGTTAATCGTGAAACGCAATTAGGGGTTATGATGGAGCTTCCTTCGGCGGTGGAGGTGGCTGAAGAGTTGGCGGATGAGGCTGACTTCTTGTCAATTGGTTCGAATGACCTTGTGCAATATATGTTAGCTGTTGATCGCACAAATGAGCAGGTATCTGCATTGTATAAATCGCATCATCCGGCTATTTTACGTGCGATCCATCGTATTGTGGTGGCGGCGCAGCGAGCGGGGAAACCGGTTTCAATCTGTGGAGACCTTGCGACTGAGGCGCATATGACTCCCTTCTTGTTAGGGATTGGATTGCGCACATTGAGCATTGATATTGGAAGTGCGCCATCGATTGAGCGGGCAATCGCTGAAATTGATCTAGCCGAGGCAGAAGAGCTTGCAGCCCGGTTGCTTACAATGGGAAGAATTAGTGAGATTGAAGCTTTTTTAATAGATCGTTAATTTTCTTCACAGCCGATGTTCCATTTTTTCGTACATCTAGATCTTCATAACTATAATAATATACATTTATGTATTATTATATATATGAATAACAAAAATGAATTCATATAACTTCCCTCTTCATTTTCAAGCATTGCGCATTAACTAATAAACAAGCTATCAGAGCGGGTTTTAATAATCTGGCATAGCATCTGCATTATGACCCTTTCAAACTTAAGTATTAACTAAACAAAGAGGATTCTCTTATGAATATAAAAAATAAATATGCTGCAACGTTTTTAGCGTTATTAGCATTTACTCCTATGTATTGCTTGGCTGGAGAGGGCCCATCTCAGGAACTCTACTGGTTAAATAACATCTGGATGATGGTTGCCACTTTCTTGGTTTTCATTATGCATTTGGGTTTTGCAATGCTAGAAACAGGACTCACAAGATCAAAGAATACCGTCAATATCTTGTTTAAAAACACAGGGATTATTGCAATCGGGCTTCTGACTTACGCGTTTGTAGGGTTTGGTCTTATGTATCCAGGCGATTTTAATGGCATTTTTGGCTATTGTGCTGCTGCTTTACCATTAAACGAAATGTTTGCTACAGATGCAGGAATTGGATATGCAGATGGTTGCTACAGCCTCTGGACAGACTTCTTGTTCCAAGGA
>DOEU01000047.1 GCA_003532555.1 Verrucomicrobiota bacterium
CCCTCAAAAGGAGCGCTTTCTTATTCAAGGGGTTCCCTAGCCAGTGATTACGTTCACCAGATCTAACACTTTGCACGAATAGCCCCACTCGTTGTCATACCAAGAGACCACCTTCACAAAGGTTCCATCCAACTGAATACCCGCATTTGCATCGAATACCGATGTGCAAACTTCATCACGGAAATCGGTAGCAACTAATGGCTCATCCGTGTAACCCAAAATTCCTTTTAAGCTACCTTCAGATGCTGCCTTCATCTCTGCACAAATTGCTTCATAGGAAGCTTCGTTTTTAAGACAAACCGTCAAGTCAACAACCGATACATCCGACGTAGGCACGCGGAAAGCCATGCCAGTCAGCTTCCCATTTAACTCAGGAATCACTTTACCAACTGCTTTTGCCGCACCGGTTGATGAAGGAATAATATTCTCAAGAATGCCGCGACCTCCACGCCAGTCTTTCATCGAAGGACCATCGACGGTCTTCTGGGTCGCTGTTGCGGCGTGAACTGTCGTCATTAACCCTTTATCAATACCGAAGGTATCGTTCAGAACTTTTGCAATCGGAGCTAAGCAGTTGGTTGTACAAGAAGCATTAGATACAATATCTTGTCCTACATATGCATCTGTATTTACACCACACACAAACATCGGTGTTGCATCTTTCGAGGGAGCTGAAAGAACTACTTTCTTCGCACCCGCTTCAATATGCTTACGAGCGGTTTCATCCGTTAGAAAGAAGCCAGTAGACTCAATCACTACTTCCGCATTAACATCTCCCCATGCCAAATTAGCTGGGTCTCTTTCCGCTGTAATACGAATCGGTGATCCGTTTACAACCAAACCACCATCTTGCACTTCCACCGAACCATCAAACCGTCCATGAACCGAGTCATATTTAAGCATGTAAGCTAAATAATCGACGTCCAAGAGATCGTTGATACCTACAATTTCAATATCATCACGAGTCGCTGCCGCACGAAATACCATCCGACCAATTCGTCCAAAACCGTTAATTCCTACTTTAGTTGCCATTGTTCGCCTTTCCTTTTCGGGTTGATTCAAATATGAAAACAGCGGGAAAAGTACCTGTCGGATAGTGAACCGTCAATGCCCCACCACGCTTTTTTATCACTAAATGCATCCATTCTTAACTTAAACTTAATCAATATTCATTCTTCAAGCTTGCACCTACCTCGAAAAGATCATAGATAAATTAAATGAAAATACACGCGTGCATCATACTATACTGCTTATTGCTTATAAGTACCTTAAGTATGGCAGTCCAATCTGCCGAAGTAACTGATTTTATAGAAGAGAACTTTCGACAACACCGGCTCCTTGAACCTCAAGCTCCTTTTTCTGACCTGATCGAATTCATGCAACTCGGCTGCGACTCAACAGGTTACGCCATTCGAGCCATCGCATATCGAGAAATTGAATCGTTTAAACCCATTACCGGAGTTGTCATTGTAGATATCACCGACGATGGATTTATCCTTCGTTCAGCCTCTTTTCCCGATATTCGAAAAATTAAAAATGGAAAAAACCGCCGCCAAGTCGAATCAATTATAAAACCGATCAAAGAAATCTCTTTCGACCCTTACAATGGAAAACGAGCAGTAAATACGGTATCAGGCGCGACCCGTTATGGAGCCAAAGCACTTAATTACATTAACTACATGGCACGGCGCGCCGCTCTTGAATTAGAGAAAAAAAACAAATCTATCGACCAATAGCATATGAAAGGATCCCATAAAATTTATGTTATTCTTTCGACGCTTCTTCTAACTGCCACCTTTTACAGCATCTATTATGCTCCTCTCTTTATCGGAAAATTAATTCTGTTAATGACAATGGGTGCACTCGCAGAAGCCGCCTTTGTTCTTTATCAAAAAAAACCACTTCGTGCCTATGGATTAGGCTCCGCCTTTGCCGCGGGGCTGCTTACATGCAGTCTACCTGACAAGATGCCCTTCTGGCAGCTCCTCATCGGCGTTCTATTTGCAAGCTGGATGGTTAAACCACTATTACCCCGTATCGGCATTCGACTCAATAGTGCGTTGGCAGCCCGCCTTCTACTCATGTTGCTCTTTCCCACCGAAAGCACCACATGGGGCGTTGCCTCAATCGACACACTCAGCACCGCTACGCCTCAAGAGCTTTATCGTGCAGAAGGCGCCCAACTCAATCTCTCCATGCTCCTTTGGGGGCCCATTCAAGGAAATTGGATGGACTTCTACACCATTGTTCCCGGCAGCCCGGGTTCCAATTTCCCGCTGCTGCTTCTGGTCATGATCCTCTTCTTTAGTTGGAAGAACCTCTGTAATCGATATACGGTTCTTGCATATGTGTTTACCTTCTCGATTTTCAATGGATTATACGGATTAGATCCACTTTATAACCTTATCACCGCATCCAGTCTCTTTAGCATGCTTTTTCTTTTTTCTGACCCCTATTCAACCCCCAAAAGCATTCGGGGAAAAATTCTCTTTGGTGTTATTATAGGAGTAGCTAACGGTTGGATTCGAACCGCAACCTATTACACCGAAGCGATGGTATTCGCGGTTTTAATCGCCAATCTATTTACCCCTATTTTGGATCGGCTATTTCCAGCTGCACACACCCGATAGGGTCTACCTCTAATTCATGAATCTCATACGATCCAATAGACTCCGAAAGTCGCCCCAGCCCTATGACGCAATCGCCTTGCCCGGATCCACTCAGTTTGACGCCCTGTACCTTCGGATCAGCTTCCATCGCCCGCACAATTTCATCTAGCTCAGGAGAACTCAGCCCCATTTTCTCCATCACCCGCTGCTGTACCGATAAGGTTTGAATCAGTGTATCTTCATCCTTCTTAAGAAGTGCTCTCAATCCTTTTTCTGCACAAAGATGAATCTGTTCATAGAAGAGTTGGAGCTGTTCTTTATCGTTTTTAAAGCGGTTTTCAATCCAATCAATCACCTCTGGGGTAGGTTTTTTATATCCACAATAGACCGCCGTAATCGGATGCGCCCATGCAACCGGAACAAACGAGGGATCGGTTGTATAACCCACTGCACCACCATAGACCACTGCTGCCACATCCGCTCCGGATCCACACCCCTGAACTCGATGAACGGTATTCAAAGCAAGTTGGAATAATTCACGCTCCTCCGGAAAATGCCCCGTAAGATGGCACGTCAATGCAGCATGTAAGCCTACCGTAACCGCAGCCGATGAACCAAATCCAACATGCGCATGGAATTCAGCTTGGATCACAATCCGGATGCCCATTTTTATATTTGTTCGAACCGACTCAACCGTCGCAAGAATGAACCGAAATCGATCATCTGCACTCAACTCATGCAAAGGTGCGGAGTATGAACCCAAGGCTGATTCAATCTCTAAAACCTGCTCTGGAAGAGGCGTCAATGAGATCTGCATACGCCGATCAATTGCACACACCACACTTCGAAATCCATGGAGAACCGCATGCTCGCCCAAAAGCATTAAACTTCCTGGTGCAGATACCATAATCGAATTCATGCTTATACCAATCGCGTACCCAGCGGATCCCCACGCAAAGGCGAGACCGTATAGCCATACTGCTCGCACAGCGCCGTGGGCGCCTCATCGGCTAATACAATTAAAACTCCCGCAGCTTCTCCTTTAACCGATCCAGCTCCACAAATCTTAGCCGCTCCCCCTTGGGATTCGATTTCACGGACAAATTGACCTACCCGGCCGGGCACCACACCAATCTGATCCAAGAGCCGATGATTCGCCCGAATGCTCTCATATAATTTAGATTGCTCATTCATTTCTAGATGTGTCCGGACCTCTTCCGTTACAGCCCCAAACTCACTCCAAATAGAACTTGAACCAAATTGATTTCGAACCGACTCAACACAAACCCCTGTTGAACTTTCTGGAATCCCCGTCTCAACCAAAAACATTTTAACCGAAGGCATAGGGATTTTCTGGCCCTCACCCTCTTTAAAGTAGGTGCATCCACCATGAAGCGCTATATACGAATCAATCCCACTTGGATGCCCATGCTGTAATCGCTCCACTTCCAAGCTGTATTCATAATACCAGTCTGGCTTAAAATCGACCCGCAAATAGTGCCCCAGCGCTCGTATTTCACTTAACACTGTTGCTGCCGATGATCCCATGCCACACCCCACCGGGATCGTAGAACGCAACTTCATTGCCAACCCCGAATCTAATGAACGATGCAATCCATCTAAAGCATGAATAAAAGCAAATCGAAACAGGTCAGCCGGAGCACTCAATACATACCGAATACCAAGTTCTCCCTGCTGGAACTGATTGTATTTTCTCTCAACACGCTTTTTCAAATCACGCAGAGCCAACAAAGTAAACGAACTCGTAGCGGCATGCTGCAGGTCAAATGAAATTTCATCAGACGCCTGCGGTTTTAATTGGAAAACCGCATTACGATCAACTGCCATGCCCACGGCAGGAGCTCCATACACGACCGCATGCTCGCCACTTATAATTATTTTACCTGGCGCTACTGCTTTCATCGCTCTCCACCAATGATTCATACTCACGCTTATGTCCATTTATCCCTTTTAAGCGATATGGACCCGTACGGTACTCTGGAAATATATAGACTCCTCCGTCCGTCGGCACGCGATAATTAAAAATATCTTCATATTGTTGATAACTCAGTTCCGTTCTATCCCGCAACATTTCTTGATGAGGAGCCCCATGTAGTATCGATTGATATCCCGGCTGAACAATCCCTGAGAAAAACTCACCCACGCACCCAGAACCATAACTAAATAACCCAATCCGCTTACCCGTTAGATCCCTATTCGTCTGCTCTAATAAAGAAGCCAATCCTACATACATAGAAGCCGTGTAACAATTTCCCAGTCTACGACTATATGTTAAACTATCTTTCAAAGCAGCCTCAATTTCCGAGGCACTGACGGACGCCCCTACTGATCGAAATAACTTCCGATGGGCTTTCTCCGCCATTTTTGTAAACGGTATATGATAACAAAAGAAATCAACGTCTGAAAGCGAACGGCCACTTAACGCCTGATACTGCTTCCAGCATGTCTCTAAAGCCCGAATGTAAACTAACGTCGAATATTTTCCATCGACTAACGCTTCCGACCTATAATTTGGACGCCAAAAATCCATTACATCTTCCGTATAAAATCCGGCCTCTTCTTCCAAACATAACAGCCGTGGATTAGCAGAAATTATCAACGCGGCTGCGCCACATCCCTGTGTCGCTTCTCCTGGACTTTTAAGTTCATATCGCGCAATATCTGCAGTTATAACTAATGCCTTCTTTTCCGGATGTCGAGCTACATACTGAACAGCCAACTGGACTGCTGCCGTTCCACTATAACACGCTTGCTTCAACTCAACAGTCCGGCACCGCTCCGAGAGTCCCAACAATCGATGCACGAATACACCTGCGGCCTTCGATTGATCAATGCCACTCTCTGTAGCAAATAAAAGCAATTCAACATCCTCTAGCTCACCCGCAGTGGCCAATCCATGGGCTGCATTCGCGCCCAACGTCACCACATCTTCATCTGGTGCTGGTACCGCCATCTGCTCTTGGCCAATACCACGATAAAATTTATCCACGTCTACACCGCGCTCAGTGGCTAAGGTTTTCAAATCCACATAATAATGCGAACTGTAGAGATGCAATTGATCAATTCCGATCTTCATCGCGAATCAACTCCTCCCGGCCAATCAATGCCTCCGTGCTCTCCACACCCAATAAAAATAGCGCTGTAATATATTCCCGCTTCAAACGTTGAATTACGGCTCGCACCGCCTCGACCGACTCCAGTCCCGGCTGCAAAAACGGACGCGCTAATCCACTCAAAGACGCACCTAAAATAGCGCATTTCGCCATGTCTAGCCCATTTCGGATTCCCCCAGAAGCAATCAGATCAAAATCCGATCGGAACGGCTTCATCATTCGCAACGCAACAGGTGTCGGAATACCCCAATCGCCAAAAAGCTCTCCAATGGATGCATCCGAACTACGCTTGCTCTCAACTAAACTCCAGGACGTTCCACCCGTACCTGCTACATCGACATACCGAACGCCCGCCTGCTTCAACAAACGCGCATCACACTCAGAAATCCCACAACCCACTTCTTTCACAATAACCGGATGATCGAGTTTCTTTACCAGTTCTGCGATCCGATCACTCAACCCCATAAACTTCGTGTCCCCTTCCGGCTGCACGGCTTCCTGAAGTGGATTTAAATGTAAAAATAATCCATCGGCACCCAATACCTCCATCATTTCACGACAATCAGCCACACCAACACCATAATTCAACTGAACGGCACCAACATTCCCTAATAAAAGAGCGGTCGGAGCAAACTCTCGAAGTGCAAAACTCTCTTCCGCTGACGACTCATTCAACATAATACGTTGCGAGCCAACCGCCAAAGCAACTCCTTCCGCTTCCGCCGCGCACGCAAGTGTCCGATTTAATTGAATTAGCTCCTCGTCCGACCCTCCCGTCATTGAAGAGATCAAAAGCGGGAATGAGAGCTTTTTTCCCATCCACATAATGGAAGGATCAATATCTGCAAAATTCTGTTCCGGTAAGGCGCGGTGCGTTAGATGAATACGATCAAAGTAGCCACGCTCACGATCTAATTCGTCGTGTGTCGCAACCAAATTGACATGGTCGATTTTACGCTGATTTATTCCACTCATATGAAGGGGTGGTATCCTTACGGTTTAACCGCTAAATGCAATCTCAAAAAAAAGGCTATTTAGCACACATGCAAGCGGATTAACTCCAAAAGGAGATCGGTTTGAGCTTTCTGACATTACAGCCAGCCCCGGGCAAACATGTATCCGAAAAAGCCACCCGGAAAAATGCATCGATCAATCGATACCCAAAGCCCTCCACTCAATTTGAAAAGACCACCGCTTCATCTTCCTTTACTGGGAAATGCATATACTGAGCTATCCCAATCGTCAGTGTTTCCATTTCAGCGGTTATCTGCTTAAAAAAGCGTTCTATTAAGCCCAAATAACGACCAAAATCGACTTAGCCCATTCCGAGGATACGCATACACGGTCGCTTGATAGAGGCTCTGATTTAACCCTCGCTCCAATTGCACGTGAATAACCGCCCCATACCCATAAAATCTAAGAAGATCCAATCAAATGGATCTATATCACTGTGTATAAATCTCAAAATATGGGCTACTTCTCATGTCGTGTCGATTAATTCGTGTTTGATAAACATCCGTTAATTGGTCTGCTGTTAAAACTTTGTCTACATCACCATAATCAATAACTTCACCCTTATTCATAAGTATTATACTTCCTGCAATATGAGATGCTATCTGAAGATCGTGAACAACCATTACAATCGACCATTTCATTTTCTTTTGTTTATCAATAAGGACATCAAATAATCTTACTTGATGAGAAAAATCTAGAGCTGATGTAGGCTCGTCTAAGAGTAGTAAAGCAGATTCCACATCCCATATCTGAGATAATACTCTTGCTAACTGAACTCGTTGCTTTTCACCGCCGGATAAGGTGTGGAAAGATTGATCGCACAGATGCTCAATAGATAGATGCTGCATAACATCTTCTATAATTTTTTCATTATCTAATGACTTTCTATCAGCTCTGTGTGCATAGCGCCCCATCTCTATTATTTCTTTAGAAGAAAATGGAAATGCTACATCAAAGAACTGGGATGCAACCGAACGCTTCCTTGCCAATTCATTTTCAGGATAATGATTTATATTTCGTCCATGAAATTTTAAGGAACCTTCGAAATCAGATACATTTCCACTAATAACATTTAATAAAGTAGTTTTCCCTGCACCGTTTGGCCCTATCACAACATTAATTCCGTCAAGAATCCTAAGATTAATTTTTTTTAATATATATCGATTCGATCGCTGCAAACTTAGATCATTAATCTCAATCATTTTATTTTTACCTTCTAAACTCTTTAATTAAGATGAATAAGAATATAGGACCTCCTATTGTTGCCGTAATAAGACCCACAGGCATTTCCGCTGGAGCTATAACTGTGCGGGCAAATAAATCTGAGATTATCAATAAGACAGCTCCTGCTAATGCAGAACAAGGAATCAGCTTTCTATGGTCAGAACCAATTAACTGTCTCAGCAGATGTGGAATAACCAAACCAATAAATCCAATAAATCCACTAACAGCAACTGCTGCTCCTATCGCAATCGAAACAGAGATAATTATACGTCTTTTTAATTTTTCATAATTTAAACCGGCAGCAACAGCTGATTCTTCTCCCAATGCCACTATATTTAACCCAGCTGAACACCTGATTAAGACAGTCAAACAGGGTAATATTAACGATGTACTAACAACCACCATAGGCCATTGTGCCCCTGATAAACTTCCCATTGTCCATAGCGTTAACGTTCTTAGCTGATCATCTGAACTGAAAAATGTTAACAATCCAATAAGTGCACCGGATATTGCGTTGATAGCAATCCCACAAAGCAAAACATATACAATTGATATCTTGTTATGCCTCTTTGCAATCTGAGTGATAATAAAAGCAGACAATATAGCGCCACTAAATGCTGCAATAGACAAAATATATAAGCCTAAAAATCCATCTAATAGATGCGAAAATAAGACAATGACAACTGCAACTAAAAATGCCGCTCCACTACTGATCCCCATTAAACCAGGATCGGCTAAAGGATTCCTAAAAAGCCCTTGCATTGCAGCTCCACAAGAACTTAGAGATAATCCTACAATTAAACCAAGAATAATTCTTGGAAGACGTATATTAATCAAAACATTTCGCTCAAATCCTGATGAAAAAAAATCAAAGTAATTCGCATCAACGGCTCCCAAGTTTAAGGAGATCAATATGATTAGAACGAGAGAGCTAAAGAGACCTAGATAAAGGTGAAGATTTTTCATCTATCAAAATGACTATTAAGATCGATAGCAGCCGTTATGGTTCTTGGTCCAAACCCAAGTAAATATTGCGAGTTAAAGATTAATATATTCTGGTTGCGAGCAGCAGGAGTATCACGCACACCATTCATCTGGCTAAATTTTTGAATTCCACCTTGCTGATCAACCCCCATATTAGTGGCTAAAATATAATCAGGATTCATTTTGATAATCTCCTCAGGAGATACTGGCTTATAGCCCTTGAATTCAGAAAAAACATTCTGACCCCCAGCTAGTTTAATCATTGAATCTGCTGCAGTATCATAACCAGCGACTCTGGCGACTCCGCCATGGCCTAGAATGAAAAGCACAGTTGGTTGATCATTAAGAGCTGCTACTTTTAGTTTGAGTTCATCTTCCTGCTTACTTAAATGTTGTATTAATTCAAAAGATTCTTTCTCTTTACCTAATGCTTCTGCAATTACCGAAATACTATCGTAAATATTTTGAAGAGACCTGTTAGCACTTAACTTTATTACATCAATCTTTAGCTGATCCAATTGATTAACTACTGATGGCGGTCCCGCTTCGTCTGTCATAATTACCAAATCTGGTTTTAATGATATAATACCTTCAGACGGAAGCATTCTTTTATAACCAACCTTTGGAAGCGTCTTTGCATCCTCAGGATATATTGACGATACACAATTACCTACCAACTTATCGCTTGCTCCTAAAGCATAGACTATTTCGTTTATGCCAGATCCAACAGCTACAACACGCTGTGCTTTCGAAACAATGTTTGAACAACATAAAAAGAGAACTGTATATATAAGAAATTTAGCCATTAATAGAGCTTTCTTCGGCTGGAATCTCAGCAACAATTTGCCGCCATAAATCTAATTCAGGAATACCTGGTTTACGCTTCCCAAAAAATGTAGCAATAATTCCACCCTCCCCATCAAATAACTCCAATGCTGTAACAATCCCATCAACAGTAGGTTTCTTAGTGACCCATGTTGTCGCAATTGATTCTTCATTTAAATGGAGATTAAATTTTGGATCTAAGACATTAAACCAATCGCCTACTGGAGCTAGTTTTTCAACAGGTCCTGAATGAATTTGAATACATCCTTTATTGCCAACAAATACCATAATCTCACACCCTTTATCACGAGCAAGATTCAGAACAGTGCGAGCAGAATTATTTCCAACTAAGTAGGCAAAGTCATGGCCTATCTTCCTGAAAGCTTGCTGACGTTCTACCTTAAATTTTTTTATCATTGGGAAAAAATCATGCGTATCTTTAAGATTTTCCCATGCAAAGCGGAACTCTTGCCAATCGATATCTCCATCATCCAATATTAGATTTTTTTTATCTTCAGGAACTGTTTCGATATATTTCATCTGCTCAGTATTTTTATACTTATCTGTTAATTCTAAAAAGGATTCGTGCTTATCATCATTTAGAACATAGACTTTATGAATAGCTGTTCCTGACTGATCAAAAAACTGAAAACTCCGAAGTATTCTTTTGCTCGATTCTTCAATTACTGAGAAACAAAATTTCCAGTGATTCATAAAAAGACGAAGATCTATATCTGGGTTAAGAAATATTCCCGAACGCATTTGCCCATGTGTTCCAAAAGATCCATTTGAATAGATGCCATGACGTTCATGGACCACATGTTCATTTCTAGTCAATGCCATAACCTCGCCAAAAGATTCTAGCTCCAGCAAAATATCTTCGGGAGAATCAGATAATCGTATAATTTTTTTTGATAATCGCGATGCAATCAATTCACCTTCAGAAATCCCGATCTGCATTGCAGCATCTCGAGCGCGAACCATAGGATTATTATTTTTTAGTTTATTGTATTTTTCGGCTATTTTTTCTGATTTTTTTTGATAATCGACACTCATGCTTGAAAATTTATAACTATCGTAAGCTTACCCTCTACCCCATAAGGGCATAAGAATGTCAATATAAGACTAATGGGGTACTATTTAATTAATGGTATTTAAAATAGTTGATTGTAACTTATTATGAAATTACGGCCTGGCATAACAGCCAGCTCCTCATCTTCTGAGAAAGAATGTGTTACTCGGCCTGCATTTGCCCACAGCCAGTATTTTTCATCAAGCAGATTGCGAACTGCAAAGGTTAGGGTACTCTTTTCACTTATCTTATAATATGCTGATATATCTACCACACTTGAGGCAGGCGGTATAAAGTAAGCCCAAGAGCTCGATATATTTTTCTTCCTGGAATTCTTTATTAATCTTATATCAAAGCCAATTTTCCCAACACTGTCATCATACGTTAAACTGTAGATATATTGATTAGGTTCTACGGTATCCAGCCCATCTCCTGTTAATTTGTTCTCACTTTCAGATCCAACCATCTTCACATTTAAACTGAATCCACTTAAAGGCTCATACATATCTCCGAGATAAAATGTTAAGTCTGCCTCATACCCTTGAATCTTGCTATCGCTTATGTTTTGAACTTGCTGAGCAGGCTGCCCATCAGGTCCCTCCACTTCTACCGTCTCGAAAAAGCCATCGTAATCAGTGCTGTATATATTGAGGTCTAAGCTAAACAATGTTCTGTTTAAATAATATCCTACTTCATAAGTATTCGCTATCTCTTCTTTTAAATCAGGATTAGAAATAATCCAGAATGTACCATGATTGAAAAATCCAACATAGTTTTCTAAGGTTGGATTTCTCACTCCCTCAGAATACGACAACCAATAACCCGAGTTGTTATTTGAACGAGCAATAGAAATTGATTTAGTTAGAGAGTTATTTTTATAGTCAGAACGAGCAGCGGTATTTGAGTTACTCAAAATTATACTATCATTTTCAGGGTTAATCTTATAATCGCTAAATCTTATTCCCATTGAGCATTCAAAATTACCTAAATTGAAATTTGCGTCAGTAAATATTTCTCCTCGATATAGTTTTGATGGATCAAAATAATAAGGAGAATCTACTTCAACTAGTTCATTGCTCATATTACTAAAGTTTTTTTGAAACTCTGAAGGCTCATTATAGTCAGTCCTTCGGAAAATATTATTACCGCTTTCTGTATCAAAAAATACGCCTGATCGTAAGTTAACGGGATGAGATTCTTCCCATATATTTTTTTGGCCTTTAATACTCAACCCATAGAGATTATTATCAAATCCAATATCATTAACTCTGGTAGATCTCTCTGTTAAATCTGCGGCATTAAGATTATACATCGCGTAGCTAGCAATAGATGGATCACGAATAATAGTTGTTCTTTCACTTCCCTTATTTCTTGATTTGGATTTTTGAAAATAAACTTTAAAATTTAAATCCTCAATAAAGCCAAAATTGCTTAACAAAAAATCAGCACTCACTCTTTCCCGGATATTTTCATTTTGACTGTCAATTATATCTTTCCCACTTGCAATTTTGTCACTTCCAGTAGGGTTTAGGAAATTGAATGAGGTGAAATCTATAGAACCTGAATCATAATATGAAAAATCTTCTATATGGTTTAGATCTGCCTGTGAATTATATTTATACCTTTCGGCATCTAACTTAAATACACAATCATCAGTCTGGCCTTTAATCGTTCCTAGTAAATGACTTTGTTTATAATCCATTGGATTAGCAGGTATGTTACCTTTGTCATTTTTTCTCTCATGTCCAGTGGAATATGAGATGCCAGCATTATATTCTAATGTAGGTGTCCGATATTTATTTTTCTGAAGGAAATTGATTGTATCGGAAACTGATATGTACTTTGCCCTCGACCTGGAAGCAAATAAATCATTGCCGTCAAATACGTCTAATTCCATCGAATCTGATGTAAAGTTGATTGAACCTGCCATGGCATCACTTTGATTAGACGCAGAGGTCGTACCCTTCTCAATGCTGACAGATTGATATATAGATGGGTCGAAAAAAGTACGCCCCATTCCTCCACTTGAAGTATATTCTGGCGGTTGCCTAATCCCATCAATCAAAAGTGAAACTCGATTTCCTCCTAATCCCCTTATCTTATATGATGTAAATCCCCTATTTGTGTAAGGAACTAAACTATCTGATGCCGATATATCAAAAGGTATAGATACACCGGGTATATCACGAACGATATCTCCTGCATCAGAAATTCCACCTTCTCTCTCATTATTTAAAGAATATGTTTTTATCTTTACAGATTCTTCAAAGCGAAGCGCAGGAGCGGTTACGGTTACGTCTTTCATTTCATAATACTGAGCATCAGGTTTTGCATTTGCACCTGAGACAAAGGAAGAAATAAAATAGATATTAATGAGATGGAAATTATTCCGTAATCGTCCAGAAAATGATGTCATGATCTAAAGTATCAATGTAGGTAGTGTTTGTTGTGTTAGCCATAATGGCAGCTCTTGTGAACCATGCACCTTCTAGTAAGTTTGTGCATGCATTAACCGTGTATGTTATTCCTGAACTCGTATTAAAACTCAAACTACATACATTATTAGAGATATCTAAATGTAAATTGTAATTTATTTCAGCCAAACTTATTTGCGCTTGAATTATGGAAGAGTGCTTTTGATTCCAACTTACTTCCACATCATACAAACTCAAAATTTTCAGATCCCAAATAAAATCAATGACATGTGCATAAGTCGTGCTGTAAGAGCCATTATGAGGATTATAGACAGTGGTTGGATTGTTATATGTCATATTAATTGAGGTCGGAGCAATGTTACTGCCAACAGAAGATGACGAGAGATATACTGAATCATATATCACTGATGAAACGTTATTACTTTGAACTCCTATGGAGGGCATAGTGTTATTGGTTAAGCTATATCCGGTATATAGTATCTGAAATGATAAATGATCTATTTTATCATCAGAAGAGATGTTCTTGATAAAAAGCTGTGTACCTAAAGTATCATGCCCCCCGTAAAGTCTTAGTGAATCTGATGTCTGATTAAAAGGGCTTGGATTTGAAGATTCTAAATAAGGAAGATTACCATCATCAATAGGAAATGCATTTGTGTTAAAATACTGCGGTAAATAGTGGGGCCCTGCAATGTCTCGTGAGAAATCCGTCCAAATATATGTATCACTGCCCTCATGTAATGAATCCGTAAATAAAAAACTCTGCCCGAACGCGTTAGTTATTAGAAATGGAAGAATAAGGAGCTTTATTGAAGGGAAGCTCTTCATAATTTTCTTACTAACTAGTGCACTCGGACAGAGGTCAATCATTGTTGCTATGCTCCGTAGCCAAAACGTCTAGCTAAGAGACCTGCTCCTGATACTAAACCCATAAAGGCTATGGTTGTTGGCTCAGGAATTGCCGCATACGAACCTGTAGTTTCTAACTGAATCTCTTGGATTGCTCCATGAGCAGCAGTTGTAAAACTAACTGCATAACTAGAGTATGCCTCATCAGAGACATCGAACTGATATGCGTCATACGTGACAGCACCTTGGCCTTCACCATAGGCTAAGTGTTGTAGCTCAACATGACTTGCAGTCGCGCTAGAAGCAACTCCATCGAGAGACAGAGAAATACTAGATAGTGAACTACTTGTTCCGCCATTCTTAAACAACACTACAATAGATTCATCACTTGATGCAGTCATTCCTGATAATGTGAATCCACCTGCAACTCCATAACTGACGCTAGGGCTAGAACCACCAGCAACGTATGGTGTATACATTGATGAGCTTGACATGTAACCTGAACCAAATGTTTTTATCAGTGACGCACCAGAGTCTGCAAATGCAGGACTGGAAGCCGCCTCAGAAAAAAAACCACCGCTAAACCCATTTGAAGGACCGGGGGGTTCATACCCACCACCGCCAAATCCTGGCTGTGCAGTAGCGTTCAATTCCCAGTTATGCTCACTTGATACGGAATAACCTGATACACCTGGATCAGTACTAAAATCGTACAATGATGCCTGTGCAATAGTTAAACCCAGAGCAATAACTGCTGCTGTAACTATTTGTAATTTCATTACTTTTACTCCTAATAAGTTAGCAAAAATGCTAACAAGGAGTGCAATTTACGTATTAGGTGTGAGTATATCTACTCGTGGAAGACATAAAATAACCCTAAATAGTACAAAAAAGGTATTATATGTTATTCTTTAGATATTAGAAACCATTCATCTTGATTTGATAAGCTTTCGGCAGAAGTCCATATCTTTGCTTAAAACCACTAGAAAAATGACTAGGATTACTGTAGCCAACTTCAAATGCTACCTCGAGAATTGATAATTCATTTTCGCGAATTAATCTCTCTGCATACTTGAATCTTAAGTCTCTAATATAATCAAAAATAGTGCATTCAAATAGCCTTTTGAATTCACATTTTAACTTAGTTTCACTTATACAAAATTTTTCGGATAACTTTTTAATTGTAAGATCCTCACAAAAATTCTGATCTAAGAAATTTAAGATCTCCTGATATTTTTCTGAATCACGTTTACTGCACCCAATTTTACTTGCTTGGTGGAGTTTAAATTGGGGTTCACTAAATAATAACCTTAACCATTCGAGAACATCGCGCTCTAATTCGAGTCGTCCCATTAAATTATCGGCTCTGTAAGAGTCAATTTTACCTCCCAACCAGATTAATTGTTTTGCTCCTTTTCCCTCAATGATGGTTGGCTTTTTCTGAAATGGGCAAGTGAAGCATCCGAAGGTTTTCTTAAATTCATTTCCAGCTAAATTAGTAAATGACTTCATGGTAGATTGATCAATAACCATCAGTAAAACATCGCAAGCACAGGTTTTCTCGATACTCAAATATAACGAGTCCATACGAGCTAAGACCCAATGACTTTCTTTTAATAAGTACTTTTCTTTAGCTTCGTTCCATAATGTTAATTCACCGCCTCGGATAAATCCTATGCATATAGCATCTTTATCTAGATCGAGGCTAAAACGAACGTCTGTATCAGATAAAAAATTAAACTCATATAATATTATCCCAGGCCTAATTTGTAGTGATACGGCTTTAAAATCACCGCAATTCTCCCCAGCTAATTCATTGGGCAAACCAAAATCTGAACAGTCACAACTCATAAATTTATCTCTTCTTTTATAATATCTAAATTATTAAAGATGTCGATACTTCAAAATTAATTGTGTATATTTAAATCACAAATTTTATGGTAATCTGTACCTCAGATTTAGCTTTAGATGAACTCTCAGTACTTGGATGAAATTTCCATTTAGCAATAGCTGCTAATACAGCACTATTAAACCCTCGATGAGATGATTCTATAACTTCGATGGCCTCAGTCTCTCCAAATGAATCCACCAAAAATCTAACCGTTACTTCTCCATTTATATTTCTCTTCTTTAATGCATCTGGATATTTAGGCGGAGGTTGATAAATAGGCTCTGGCTTATCATTAAGATCTAATCCAACGAGTGATCGCTGAAGGTCACTTTCTTCCAAGTTTAACTCGTTTTCTAAAGACTCAAACTCAATTATGTCTGAATATGTTATAGTTCCACCAAATGAACTTTCGCTCTTTGCAATAATATTTTCATCAATGAAAGGAATCTCGACGATAAACTCATCTTCTTCTTTCTCTACTCCCTCATACGCTTCCATTTTTGGATGAGTTATCATTCTAAATAATGTGGTTTTCTCATCCTGATCTATTGGCTCTATACCAATTTTTAAAGTTGATGTGAAAATTGGTGGAGATTCATTAAGGTTGAATATTACGTATAGACTGGTGAAACCAATCCAAGCAGAATGAATACATATCGAAGTTATAAAGGCGATTTTCCGTTGTTTTTTTCTAAATGGAGATTTTTCTAACATGTAAACAATCTCTTATTAATGATCTCGCTCAATTTTTAAATGAGACGCCATTAATTCCCCAGGATTCGTTTGAGCAGCTAATAATGAAAGTTCCCCACATAAGACCGATGCTGCACACAACCCTGCCAACTGTTGCGCCTGCTTACCGATTTCCTTACCTCCAATTAAACCCATTTTTTTAAGATTTTCTTTTACGAATACTAGCTCTTTACCGTTGCCCACGGTTCCCATAATTAAATTAGGAAGTGTTACTGAAAAATATAATGCCCCATCACGCACTTCCGCAAATGTAATAGCCTGTGATCCCTCCACAATATTGGCTGCATCTTGACCTGTCGCCAAATAAAAACCTAACAGCATATTAGCCGCGTGCGCATTTGCACTTCGAATTCCACCCGCTAACAAGGTTCCAATCAGATTTTTTCGGACATTCAACTGCACCATTCGTTCTGGAGATGTCTTTAGAAATCGGCGACACAACTTTTCTGATATTGTTAACTCCGCTACTACGTATTTCCCACGTCCTAAGATTCCATTCACAGCTGTTGCTTTTTTATCCGAACAATAATTGCCAGAAATTGACTCATATTTCAGGGCGGGGAATCGATCCAATAGATGATTCATCACCGCTTCGGCTGCTTGCGTACACATGTTATGACCAGCTGCATCACCTGTTTTAAATGCGAGCCTTAAAAAGAGAAGGTTGCCAGTAATTTGAGAATGAATATCAATTAATTTAACAAACCGACCCGTTGAAGCAGCGACAGTCGCTATACCCGGCTCATCATTCTCAATATGCTGTATAATATGAACCGCTTCGGCCGCACTTGGTGTTTCAAACAAAATAGATCGCGTCATACGATCATCCACGAGCGTGCACTGTATCCCCTCATCCGTATGCATTGAGATACGTGCACCACGATTAACGGAAGGCCATAAGGGCTTCTCATAGGTTGCCAAGGGAACTTCATATTCACCCGAAATTAAATGACCGCCCAACCGAATTGGACCCACAAATTGCATAGGTATCGATGCAAATTCACTCATCTATAAACACTCCCTTTTTTTTCATAACTTTATTGTACCTATATTAAAATTTATTTCAGTGCTTTTCTGAGCCCATTAAATATTACCAATACATCATTTTTTTATTGAGACCCCTAGCATTAATAAGGCACGTTCCGGTCATGAAAAAAGCATTGATCCTCGTGGTAGAAGATGAACCAACCATTCAAGAATTAATTAAGTTCAACCTCGAAAGAGTTCCATATCGTGTCATCACATGCGATAGAGGAGAAGAGACTGTATCTTTAGTGGAAGAACATAAACCCGACCTTGTTCTATTGGATATTATGCTTCCCGGCATCGATGGTTTAGAAGTCTGTAAACGCCTCCAAATAAATCAAAAAAACAAATCTATACCAATCATCATCCTATCTGCGTTAAATGAAGAAGCTGATGTAGTTACTGGATTAGAGTTGGGTGCCTGCGATTATATTTCAAAACCATTTAGTCCACCTATTTTATTAGCCCGTGTAAAAAGTGCACTTCGGCGATCCAACTCTATTAAATCAGTAGAAGCCAATGACATGGTCATGAATCACGAAATCAAGATTGATGCCATCAAACATATAGTAAAAGTGGATGGTCTTAGAGTAAACCTTACCGCCTATGAATTTAAATTGCTTGATCTACTTGTAGGTCAACCGGGTAGAGTTTTTACCCGCTATCAAATTGTCGATAATGTGCATGGTGAAGATTATCCAGTCACAGATCGCTCCGTTGATGTGCAAATCGTAGGCCTCAGAAAAAAATTAGGGGAAGCAGGAAACTATATCGAAACCGTACGAGGTATCGGATATCGCTTTAGAGAAGATTAACTAAGCGAAATCAAATAATCCTATGAAAAAAAAACCTCTATTTTACATCCTATTGATCAGCTTCTGGTTACTTAATGTAGTGTCCATTCTCGGACTTTCCCATTATGCCTACCAACGTAGTATGCATCTTCAAATTGAGGCATTAGAAGATGATTTAGAACATCAGTTACAGCTCTTTGAAACCATGCTTCCTCTAGCTTGGCAACAGCCAAATCCAACGGCCTATCTTCAATCTCTCTGTCAGAGTTATCGTGAAGAAACAGAGATCTATCTACGGGTAATAATGCCAAACGGAGAGGAGTTTGGGGAGCTAACTCAATCTGAATCTTCCATAGAGGCACTAGGCGAGCGCATTGAAGTTCAAAAAGCTCTTCAAGGGATTGAAGGTAAAAGTCAACGCTTCGAACCCACACAAAATCAAACTTTTTTACACCTTTCCGCACCTGTAAAGAACGGGAATAACGAAGTGACATACGCCCTTCGTGCCTCCATTTCAATGAAGCAAACAGAATTGGTATTAAGTACGCTAAAACAAAAACTCCAATTCGCTTCACTCATACTATTATTCTTCTTTTTCATGATCTCTTTTTATATTAGCAACCGAATTACCAAGCCCATCAAGGAAATGACGAAATTAGCTAGAAAATTTTCGGCTAATGATCACAGCTCACGGATGCCGCCTCATTCTATCTCAGAAATTAATGATCTCGCAGAATCCTTAAACCACATGTCAAAAACCCTAACTGATAATCTTTCAACCCTTAATGAGCAACGAGTCGAACAACAAGCTGTTCTGAGTAGTATGACTGAAGGTGTCCTTGCCATAGATCGCAAGGAACGCATTATCCACATGAATCGAGCCGCTGCTGAGATTCTGGAAATAGAACCTAAAATTGAAAGCAAAAAAAGGTTCATGCAAGAACTGATTCGTAATAGTCAATTACAGGGATTTGTAAAACGACTACTCTTCACAAATAAACCTGTCTCAAAAAAAATAAGGTTTAATGGTAAAGCAAATAAACATCTTCACATAACGGGTTCCCGATTAACCTATCCTGATTTACAGGACATAGGCGCTCTACTCGTGATTAGAGATATAAGTCGAGTTATTCATCTTGAAAAAGTTCGATCTGATTTTGTTGCTAATGTATCGCATGAACTTAAAACACCAATAACCTCGATTAAGGGTTTTATCGAAACACTCTCTTCAGATAACTTTTCTCATGATGAAAAAACAAATGAGTACCTTGCCATTGTCCGACAGCAGTCGGAACGTCTACAATTCATTGTAGACGATCTTCTGACGCTCTCTCGTCTTGAGCGAAAAGAAGGTTTTATTTTGAAAAAAGCAGAATCAATCAATGAGATAATTTCAACAGCGATTTCACTTTGCCAATTAAATGCAAAAAAACAAAATATTCGTATTCTAGTCGAATGTGATGAAAAACTCTCTGGGTTCATTAATGCAAATTTAATTGAGCAAGCAATTGTGAATTTACTTACCAACGCTATTAAATATTCAAACTCTGACGCAGCTATTGTAGTTCGGGCGCATGAAAAAGAATCATCCACACACATTGAGGTAGCCGATGAAGGGTTCGGTATTGAAGCAAGGCATCATGATCGATTATTTGAGAGATT
>DOEU01000113.1 GCA_003532555.1 Verrucomicrobiota bacterium
AATAAGGTCTCTTCTTTAAGGCTCATCTTAGCCCCCTATGCCTCATTAAACTTTGCTGCAAATAACGCCTCTAACGAATCCAAAGCAACTTCCGCATCGGATCCCGTAGCAATCAAGGTCACCCAACTTCCAGGAAAACCCTCAATCGTCATCAGCCCCATAATACTTTTACATGAGACACGGCTTCCATCTTTTTCCAAATACAGATCAGCGGTATAGCGTGCCGCTTCTTTCACAATCAACGCCGCGGGCCGAGCATGAATACCATATTCATTTTCCACCTTTAACTTCCGACTGATCGATTTATCGTCCACGCCCAACTCCATTCAATCGAGTGATGATTTTATCATCTAACTCTTTCGCAGCATCATGACCCAACTCTTTTAATTTCTGGTTTAGAGCCGCAACTTCTACAATATTCGCCATATCACGCCCTGAACGCACAGGGAGTGTTATTAGAGGCACATTTACCCCAAGAATGTCAACGGTTTCTTGCGAAACCCCCGTCCGATCCTCCTCACCAGTTGGCACCGTTAAATCAATCACCAAGTCCAATTCTGTCTGTCGACGGATCGAAGAGACCCCGAACAAACTTGGGACATGAATAATCCCCAATCCCCGTATCTCCATATGGTAACGCGTCATATCGTTCGCCCAACAAAGCAACCGGCCCTGTGAAGTCCGACGCATCTCCGTTACATCATCTGAAACCAAACAATAGCCACGTTCAATCAATGCCAATGCCGTCTCACTCTTACCAATTCCCGGATCACCACGCAACAGCACCCCTATACCCATCAACTCTAAGGTGGTTCCCTGCATGCGCTCTGTCGGAGCCGTTAACTCATCTAGCATCACTGTACAAGCATTCACAAAATCCATCGTCACCATAGACGTACGCAAAACCGGCACCTGATACGCCGCCGCTAACTCCAATATTTCCGATGTTGCACGCCGCTTTCGTGTTAAAATAATCCCCGGTATTTGCTGCTTAAAAACAGCTTCTAACCTCAAGCGGCGCTCTACCGGCTTCAGATTTTTTAAATATGTCAGTTCAGCTAATCCAAAAATTTGTAATCGCTGATGCGCAAAATACGTAAAAAAACCAGTCAACGCCAACCCAGGACGGTTCATCGCCGTCTCCTGTACCTTTCGGTTCAGATATGCCTCTCCTACCAACACCTTTAACTTCAAGCTATCTGCACCCGCATCGAGCAGTTGTTGTACCGTTATTTCACGCATTTTAATCCCATTTCTTATCGACGATGGTCTGTCAATTTATCCCGTTCACGGCGCATTTGCCGCTCCATATGTTCAATCGCCCGGTCAATCGCATCGTATAGATTTTCTGACTTCTCCGTAGCACTCAGCCGAATATGTCCTGCCGCCTGAACCACAATTTCTGCCACGTGAAGGCGTGCTTCATGGTCCAAAATAACATGCACATTCTCCAATCGCGGGAATGCCCCTAAGCATCGCTGCAACTTATCCTCAATATGTTGCTTCACCGCTTCCGTTGCATGAACTTCATGCCGACTCGTATGTTGTATTTGCATGCTTTGCTCCTGTAGTTACTGTTCACATATTAAAACGTGGACCCAAATAAACATCTCGGCTCTTTGGATCATTTACCAGAAATTCCTGATCTCCCTCACAGACTACTTCTCCCTCGCAAAGGAGATACGCTCTATCCACTACCTCCAACGTCTCCCGAACATTGTGATCCGTAATAAGCACACCCAATCCCTGATACTGCAAGTCTTTCACAATATCTTGCACATCATTCACCGCTAAAGGATCCACTCCACTAAAGGGCTCATCCAAAAGAATAATCGAAGGCTCGGTTACCAATGCCCGAGTAATTTCTAACCGGCGACGCTCTCCTCCGCTCAATGTATATGCTTTTTGTTTGGCCAAATGAGCAATCTTTAACTCCTCTAGCAACACATTCAAACGCCGCTTCCGCTCCTTTCGCGAAATAGGCAACGTCTCCAAAATAGCCATAACATTTTCCTGCACCGTCAACTTTCGAAAAATTGAAGGCTCCTGTGCCAGATAGCCCATACCCATCCGCGCCCGCTTAAACATCGGCATACGTGTGACATCCTGCCCTTTAAAAAAGACCCGTCCCCCCGTTGGCTGAACCAGTCCCACAATCATATAAAAACTTGTTGTTTTTCCAGCCCCATTCGGCCCTAACAAACCTACAATCTCACCCGCATTAACCCTTAAATCAACACCCCGAACCACCGCATGATCTCCATAAGACTTCACCAATCGCTCCGTGTAAATCAAACTTGAATCCGTCTCACTCATTTGCACTCAACTCCTCCCGCATCGTTTGCCAAGTGGCTTGATCTTGAAAAAGAACAGCCTTCGCATGAGGCTCACAAAGTACCCGACGCGCCTTCGGCCAAACTTGAATACGATCCGCCCGCACTACACTGGATCCTTGCATCACACGCGGAAGCCCCATTAGGACAAGCTTATCTTGATTTAAATTGTAAATCATACTCTCTGCTTGCGCCATAACGTCACCATACTGAAATACTACCCTTGATTCCGCTTGCAGCCAATCCAATTCCGAACCCTCTTTCCTCTGAATCGTTAATTCCTCACAATTCAAAGCCCCGTATACGCCCCGAACCCGAACGGAACCTTCAAACCGAACCAATTCACCCGATTGATCCAAAATAGCCTGTCTCGCTCGAATATCAGTCCCGCCCTGCGCATGATCCAACGAATCTAATTCTAACCATGCATTCGGCTCACAAACCAATCGTTCCGCATTACCTGATCGCCCCGAAAATTGCTCTCCATGCAAAGTCACTCCAGTATCAGTAATAGAAGCACGACCTCTTAACAGCACCGTCTGCTCCATCCAATCATACTGGAACCAATCCCCACGACCGAGTCGATCTCCTTGCACGACACGCACATTCTCTACTGCTTCCAAAAGCCTCAACGCACCTGACTCACTCAACCAGCCCCGCAACAACTTACTCGACAGCTGCCCCTCATCTCGAATCACCACAACACTACCGATCAGCTCCATCTGTTCAAGCGATTGATTCAACATCAACTGATCTCCTTGCAACAACACTTCTCCCGAAACCCGTTTCGCTTTCCGCACGTCTTCCAACGCGAGTATAAGCTCCGAAAAAGGAGCTAAATCCAATGTTTCCTCAACCGGTTCAAGCAATGAAACGGGAGCCGAAGAAGATCGATCGATTTCAATTGCAACTTTCCCTAAAGAATTCTCCGATGGAGATTTTCCACAGCCCACCAAAAGGCATAACAAAACCCCTACCAACGATTTCAAAACAGAGCCCCCGAACTCTTCCAAAGACCCGGGCTCCCCAAAATTTTAACCTCATTCAGTACTTCGAAGCGCTTATCCCGAGTGTCAAAACGGAATCCACGGCCCGTCATACGAAATGCATCCGTGACAATCAAAACCAATCCATCCGACTCCGCAATCAAATGCTTTACCCCATCGACCATATCGATTCTAGTCTGACATCTCGGTGCGTAAAGTTGCGCCGTTTGGTGCGCACCCTCAAAAATATCAATCCGCAAATGCTCCACATCCGCTACTTCCGGTGTTTGCATGCGAGCCCGCCCCCCAATCAACTCCGCAATACGTTCACCCTGCGCATTATAGAAAGGTGAGCGCAATCCCTCCACTGTCATTCCTTTTTCTAACACCGGAACCACAGCATCCTGAGCCCAGAGCAACCCAGGCAGTAATATCAAAATAACGGCTCTTTTCATTGCCCAGATCCTAGCAAAGCACCTCCACTATTCCAAGTAAAGGTTGCGTGCTTAGCCCACATTGACCAAACTCGGAGTATACCCTTCCGGTGGTTCAAATCCTAACATCGTTATACTAGTGGCCGCCAAACTAGAAACACCTGGTGTGTCCAATACCGCTACATTCGCATGAGCTGTTCCCGCCGGATCATAAATATACACCGGCACCGGATTCAAGGAATGCGCAGTCTTCAGCAAGAGTTGACCCTCCGTATCCCGCATCAACTCATTCGTCTTTTTATCCAATTGAACCATATCATCCGAATTGCCATGATCTGCCGAACAGATCAGCACCCCTTTCACCTTCTTTAGAGCATCCATCAAACGACCCACGCCTTCATCGACGGCTTCAACCGATTCGATCACCGCAGGAATTACACCCGTATGACCAACCATATCTCCATTCGGATAGTTGATACGAACAAAATCAAACAACCCCGATTCAATCACCTTCACAGCTTCATCTGTAATCGGATCAGCTTGCATCCGCGGCTTCTCCTCAAATGGGCAATTATCTGATAGGATTTCCATCCACGTCTCAGTCTCAAACTTACTCGAATTATTTCCATTAAAGAAATAGGTCACATGTCCATATTTCTGAGTTTCTGAAATAGCAAATTGGCGAACTCCTGCATTTGAAAGATATTCACTCATCGTCCGATCAATCGCCGGCGGGCATACCAAAAAATTTTCCGGAACCCCCAAATCACCATCATACTGCATCATACCCGCATAAATCACATCCGGCTTTGCGCCCCGTTCAAACTCATTCAACACATTCGCTTCAAACGCCTTCGTCAGCTCCAAGGCACGGTCGCCGCGATAATTAAACAGAACCACGCTATCGCCATCCACTACCGGACCCACCGCTTCCCCCGCACGCTCAATTACAAACGCCGGAAGATCCTGATCCAAGATGCCCGTTTGTTCCGAACGAAACGTCTCAATCGCCTCCTGCATCGTAGGGAACTGACGCCCCTCACCCCGTACATGGGTCTGCCATCCCCGTTCAATCATTGGCCAGTCAGCATCATAGCGATCCATCGTGATCTTCATCCGACCCCCGCCCGAAGCAATACAATAATCGATCCCCTCTGTGCTCAACTCCGATAAGAAAGCCTCCAATCGCTCTACATAATCCAATGCAGAAACCGGTGGCACATCACGCCCATCCGTTAATGCATGAATGCGAACGTTCTTCACGCCCCGTGCTTTCGCTTCAAGCAACATCGCCTCTAAGTGATTAATATTCGAATGAACCTTTCCATCCGAAAGCAACCCGATGAAATGAAGCGTGCTTGCTTGCATAACCGTATTTTCTACCAATTCATTCCAAACCACACCCTCAAATAGCGCCCGAGAAGAAATCGCATCATCAATCAGCGAAGCCCCCTGATCAAACACACGTCCACAGCCAATCGCATTATGTCCCACTTCCGAATTACCCATATCGGTATCTTCCGGCAGACCCACCGCCTTCCCGTGCGCCTTAATCTCGGTATATACCGCATGCTCTTTCAACCAATTTAAATTTGGTGTTTTCGCCTGTGCTACGCAGTCGCTCTCTGGGTTTTTTCCAATACCCACTCCATCCATAATCACCAAAACAACTGGCCCCTCAGCACCCGCATATGATGCATGTTTTTTTAAATTTTCCATTCATTTACTCCTGCTTAAAAAACTTTTTTTGTAATATGCCTTCGCTGAATCCTCTTGGCAACGGCAATTAAAAATTGGTCTCCACCATCGGGCGATACACCACCTCATGCATCACCACATCCGCAGGTGCTTCCAATACCTGAACCAAAATCAACGCCGCCGACTCCGGCCGCATATAATCCAACCGCTCTTCCGTACGAAATCCCGTATCCGTTCCTCCCGGAAACGCCGCCGTCACCTTGATCCCTCGTGACTGAGCCTCTTTACGCAATGTATTCGTGAACCCCAATAAACCATATTTGCTCGCCGCATAGATCGAATAATTAGCCTGCGAAGTCAGTGCAATCGTACTCACCAAATTCAAAATATGAGCCCCTTCGGACATCCGCTCCATCGCCTCCCGACACAACACCATAGGAGCCCGTAGGTTCAGTGCCATATGTGCGTCCCAATCCAACACCTCAATCTTCTCCACCGGCACCTTCTGCTGATTGATGCCCGCACCATTCACCAATACATCAACACCATCTAACTGATTCCATGCCGTCTTAAACAAATGTACTGCCGACGAACTCTCTGATAAATCTGCCGCAACCACCTCACAACCCGTTTCCGATTGCAATACAGCCAAAGCATCCCTACTCCGTCCTGAAGCCAATACCCGCCAATCCCGCGCTGCCAACTGCACCGCCAAAGCACGACCGATTCCACTTGTGGCACCCGTAATTAATACCGATCTACTCATACACACTCACAATCCAATCTACTTTTACCTAACAAACCTACACGTATCCCCAGCCAAACTTTCTGTTACTGTATTACCTTCCGTTAACCCTCACGAAGAGCGTTTCCGACGCGGCTTTCCACCCCGTTGAGGACGACCACCATTCGGCGTTCTTCCACCTCCGCCCTGCTTGCCTCCGCTTGCGGCACGAATCGAAACATTACGCCCGTCCAACTTAACACTCTCCATGCCCTTACGAACCTTTGTAGCCACTTCTTTAGACACTTCAAATACCGAAGCCTCACGCCCTACATTAATTGAACCAATTTGATTCGACTTCACATCACAATGTTCACAAATCAAACGAACAATTGCACCCGAATTAGCCTGATGAATCTTCCCAATATTAATTGAAAACCGCTTCGTATCATAAGCCTCTAAACGTTGATTCCGCTTGCTATTCTCTGAGCGCTGAGTGTTTCGCTCCCCGCGACCTCCGCGTTCCCCACGACCGCTCCTCTCCCGAGGTGCTTTCGCCTTCGCATTCAGATCCGGTGCATCGGCATAAGAATCCAAAAAGTGATTAAATTCCACTGAAACAAATCGCTTAATAATTTCCTTCTTGTCCAAATGACAT
>DOEU01000131.1:0-2765 GCA_003532555.1 Verrucomicrobiota bacterium
ACAAGGTTATCCTGTAAAAAATGGCCCCCTTGATAGCGTAGAAGAACTTCTCCTTATAAAACACTGGAATGAATCGATTTTATATGGGAAATCGGCAGACGATAGAGGCGATGCCATCTATGGCATTGCAGATCTACTCACCGTTTGGGGTGATGGAAAAGTTAACTTAAATAGCGCCAGTACCAACGTACTTCTCAGTTATGCAGAATATGAGGATTGGGAACTCGAAGGGGTGTTAGAATCGCGAAAAGGACTCGACGGAATAGAAGGAACACTCGATGATGGTCTACGTAGTATTGATGAAGTAAATGCCGATGGAGAAAAATTTAAATTGCAAAGTACCTTCCTCAAGGTAACTTCTATAGGAGATGCAGGAGATACAGCCTACCGCATAGAAGTAATCATGCAGTTACAAGGCTCAACACCCTTAGTTGTATATTGGAATGAAAAACCTGAAGCTTAACATACAACGCGAAGAGAGAACCATCACGGCTATTTGTCCGACATTAGATGGTGTTGAATGGTCGTCGCTAACTATAAATAACGAGCAAGTAGGCGAAATCAAAACTACACATGAATCACTTCTCTCCGAAAGTATATCCGCCGACGGATTTATTGAGTTCTCCGATCTGCCATCCTCTCTCAAAAATATATTAATCGGCGAGGTTATATTAGCCTTACCCTCCCGCTCAATGAGTCTAGAAACTGCAACATTGCCAACGGTTAATGAAGAAGAGATGCGTAGCATGAGCCAATTTTTTCTTGATAAGAAAATCCCATTTGCCATCGATCGAATGGCCTATGGTTGCGAAATCCTATCTCAGAGCGAACAAGAAAGTATTGCTCTCTTAGGAGCTGCCCAAAACTCCCTTATTGATCGCTTTACTACTTACAATTCGAAGAAGCACGAAGTAAAGTCCATCGATTCCCGAATCTGCGGGTGGCTTAAACTTATTCCCTTTCCTAATGAGCTTCCTCAGGATTCGAACGAATGTCTTCTTATTGACGATGGATTTGAAGTTCATCTTGTCATGCGAAATCAAACACACATTCACTGGATTCGACCACTCTACATCCATTTTGATGATACCGACGCAGCAGAACAGTTAGCCTTTGAACTTACCTATTCTGTTCAGCAACACGCGATAGAGCTTCCCAAAACTCTATCCTTTTGGATGCATGAACCTCTATCAGAAGCAGATCAAAAACAGATTCAAAAAATCATCAATAAACAGATTCGACTTAACGCACTCTCTGAGATCTCTCCACTTTCGAATGGATTGATCGAACGTTATATAAGCCCACAAACGACTCTCAATTTCATTCCCTCCAGTTGGATAGAACAACAAAAACAACGTGTTATCCATAAACGCCTTCGCAAATATGTAACGATCATTGCTGCCACATGGCTTCTTCTTTTTACTCTTTTCTTCACGATCTATGGTGTGCGTAGCGCCAATCTTAATCGCATTCTCTCCGAAGTAACAGATATCGCACCAGCAGCCAAAAAAGCCAAAGATAACAGTGAAAAACTCAAAGCACTTCAATTGTATACCGATCGTTCTCAATCCTCATTGGAATGCCTTCGTGAATTAACAATGCTTTTACCCGCTGGCGATATTGAATTTACATCCTACAATTACAGCAAATCAAAAGGAGTCACTTTAAGAGGCTCCGCTATCAATGATGATATCGTGTATGAATTCTTCAAAAAACTGGCATCCTCACCTCTTTTTGATGAACTAAAGAATCAATCCGTTAATACCCGATCTACCAAGGGTCTTCAACGAGCCGTATTTTCTGTTTCACTTAACCTCCCCAAATCAGAAGAGACATCATGAAAATAAGTGAAAGAGAAATGATTCTTTTGGTACTATTGATTGGAACCATTCTATTTGGCGGAACCTGGTATTATATCGACAGCAAGCTGCCAGAATATAAAAATAAGCGAATTGAAATAGAACGTCTCGAAGCACAGCTCCGCCTTGATCAACGCCGTATTTCGATGCAGAAGAACTGGATGAATACACTCAATTCGTTGCAAAAAGATCTTCAGGTTTTTGATATTAAACAAAAATCTGTTTCACCACAGTTAATGCAAACAATAAAGAATATCTCCACTAAACATGGAATTCGGATTACCCGAAATCAGCCCTATGCAGAAAAGCCTACGGGTGATCTTTTTGAAATGGGCATCAACTGCACATGGCAAGGCGATTTACCATCCATTATTGGATTCTTAACTGAACTCCAACAAAAAGGGGTTCAATATGATGTTCGCACCCTAAACATTTCACCGGAAGGAAAAAAGAGTGGTCAAATGAAGGGTAATATGGTGATCCATTGTGCCTATATTAAAATCAGTAAGGACGCCGAGTGAATATCGAGTGCTTAGTAACTGGTGCCTATCAAGAAAATTGTTATCTCCTTTGGAATAATAACCTAAAAGCTCTAGTAATTGATCCAGGCGATAACGCCGATCAAATTCTCGAGTTCATTCAAACAAAGACATTAAATGTTATCGGATATCTATGCACGCATGCACACGCTGATCATATTTGCGCTCTTCATGACGTGCATCAACAATATCCCGCTCCCATTGGAATGCATCATCTCGACTGGGTTTGGGCTTTTGAGGAAGTTAACCAGTCACCACCTTATTATGAGAAACCGCAGCGACCCGCTTGTGATGGCTATCTAAACTGGGCAAAAAATCCGAGATGGACTTTCGATACGTTTTCATTCGAAATTATCCACACGCCAGG
>DOEU01000131.1:3146-7245 GCA_003532555.1 Verrucomicrobiota bacterium
GGAGATACCTTATTTAAAGGTTCATGCGGTAGAACCGATCTGCCGGGAGGGAATTCGGTTCATTTGAAAGAATCACTTCGATTACTTAAAAAACTACCCATAAACACGGCTATTTATTCAGGTCATGGTGACTCAACAACCATTCACCACGAATGCGAAACCAATTTCTACATGCAATAAACCTTATCGCGGAAGTTTGATATTTTTTCGCAAATAAGTTGGTACATCTAAATCTTCGCTATTCTTAACCGTTGCTTCCATGGAACTAAAGATCCCTTTACTACTACTTGTACCTAACGCAAGTTCCCTTTGTCCAAATCCCGATCGATTGGTAAAGATCGAAGTCTCACTATCCACTAGAGGTTCTTTCCACGTCTCTGTTACCAACGCAACTACTTTCAAACCTATCTGTTTTTCATCGACTGACACCCCAAAATTAATATGAGCCTCTTCAGGAAGTTTATTCCCTAATTGCTCCATGATGATTTCAACTTCTTGCATTCGCAAAGCATGATTCCCCCGAATAGAAATAATCACACCTGCCGCACCCTCCAACAATAAGCCTCGATTCATCAAAGGATGTTTTAAAAGAACACGACTAGCCTGTTCAGCTTGATCAATACCAGAAAATTCAACCGAAGCAATATGACAAAATCCATCACATGCTCTTAAAAGGGTTTTAATTGAAGCGAAATCCAAACCACAATGTCCTTTAAATGAACACATAAACCATAAAGACTCTGCCGCATCCATCATATATCGATGGCTTACCGAAAAAGCTGCCTGGGGAGAATCTTCTGTAGCCTCCCTTTTCAAGCGCTCATTTGGTAATTGAATAATCGCATCCGCATTAGAGCGGATTCGCCGGATGGCTTCTTCTGCAACCTGCATTCGTTGCTTACCCTCAAAAGCGAACGGCAAACTTGCTAAAACTAATGTTTGCGCTTTCGCTTCACGTGCAATCCTAACTAACACCGGTGAAGCTCCTGTTCCAGTTCCTCCACCCAAACCAGTAACGATCAATAACAAATCTACCGAATCAAAACGAGCGCGTAACCGAGATGCCTCTTTCTCGACCGACTGTCTTCCCAGTTCAATATCTCCACCGGAACTCAATCCGTTTGTCACGTTATTTCCAACCGAGAAAAATTGATCCTCTGTCACACCAACATAACTTCGTTCATCTGTATCGATCAACAAAACTGGAATGAAGGGCTGCTGCTGATAAACTTTCCTTACAGCATCACAACCGCTGCCACCCAAACCAACTAATAAAAAAGAAGGCATTTTTTGCGATGGATTATTTTCCATTTTGTTGTCCCCATAAATGCTGTAAGAGACGTTTAAAATGTGATGGATTCTCTACTTTTTTTTCTAACGAAGATACATATCGTATCGCGCCAATTAACGGCGCATAATATGGGGCTGATTGCTGTGAAGGTAATCCATGTACATCGATCGGCTTACCGATTGAACAAGGTGCATTAAATATTTTTTGACCTAAATCACGCGTGCCATCTAGAAAAGCACCTCCCCCTGTCAAAAGCACACCCGCACCAAGCGGCTTGTTCAATAAAAACCCTTCAACATCCTCTTTAACAAGCTCAAAGATTTCCTCCATACGCGCTTGGATAATAGTATTTAACGTAACTGCTCGAACCATTTTTCCATTAAATCCATGCGTATCGGAAGGGATTGAAATATTGCGATCCCTTTCCATCAGGTTAGAGAGCGCGCTCCCCTCTTTATTCTTGAGCGCTTCGGCTTGAGCCTCCGGTATTTGAAGCCCCTTAGCGATATCATTCGTCACATGCGATCCGCCTGCAGTGAACGAACCGCAATGCTGCAGAATACCATTATGATATAAGGCAAAATCGGTTGTTCCTCCGCCTAGATCAATCACTAAGACACCTGCTTTTCGCATCGACTTATTTGTAACTGCCCATGAAGTACAAATCCCGTTATATACCGCATCTGCACAAACCACCGGAATATCCACAACGAGTTTTTGAAAGTTTTCAACGACACTGCGCTTGCCATGTAGCGTTAAAACCTGAACTTTTAATACTTCACAAGACAATCCCTTCGGATCAATTACTTCTTGAATATCATCCACTGTGAAATAGCTCTCAAGACTATGTAATCGAATCCGATTATCCGGTAAAACATGACGGCGAGCGATTGATAAAACTTCAGCTATATCCTCCGCCATGATCTCTTGTTTTCTATTTTCGGATGCATCGGCAATGCGATGTACCCCTTCTGAAATCACGCAACTCGCATCACCGCCGCTCAACACCAAGACCACCGAATGAATAGTCTTACGCGTATTCTCCTCTGCAGTTTTTAATGCTTTTCGAACCGCAATAATGGCCTTATCACGATTTAATATCTCGCCTTTACGAATACCTTGAGATTCCACCTCTCCATATCCAACAACCGAAATACTCTGATCTTCACGGACTTCTCCAATCAGGCATCGAACCTTAGATGTTCCAATTTCGAGTACTGCCGTAACATCACCTGCCATTAACATTTTCCTTAAAAATAGCGAACTGGAACTTTAACCGAATCAACCGTCAAATCTACCCACTTCACACGATGTCCATGACCTTCTGCAATTTTTATAACCGTGGCCAACTTATTTAATTTAGGGTTCAGCGAAAATCGCGGCAATCTAACCTCTGCACCTTTTTTGAGAGTGAGCTCAATATAATCTCCATGTGTGAGATTTATTTCATCAAGTTGAATATATTGATTCACATTCGCCATATTCTCAATCGAGGCGATAACGCGCAACGCAAATTCTATATCTCGATGGCTCAAACGTTTTCCTGGACGCGCTTCTTCACTGAGACCTCGAATAAGTGGCAAGTCCGACAAAGATCGTTGAAATGGAAGCACAACTCCAAACCTATCGACTAAAAAAGGATACCGTAAAATAGACTTCCCCATCAATCGTGCGACTGGATGACGCTCTTTTACTCGAAGTATCAACGTGCTCGGTAAATCCCGCTCGATATAAACTGACTCGATTCTTGAGACTTCGAGTAATTTAGCTTCCACCTCTTGAATCGTCATGGCAAAAAGATTTTGTCCTTCATTCAATTGACTTATTTCACGAATAAAGTCTTCCGTTAATTTACCATTACACTCGACCACCAATTGCTGGATTTCAAATCGTGGATTTTCAGAAAGTAATTTACGCTCAGCCCACTGGAACCCTTTACTTACACCCATGACAAGCAATACGAGCATAAGCATAACAACGATAATGGAAAACGATCTTCTAACCCATATAGATATTTCAGGAGCAGAGCGTCTCTTCCCTTTAACTACTAGTTTTTTTCGAGTCTTTTTTCGTGCCATACGTCAACCTAACTGAGGTTTTAAAATTTATCGAATCATACACATAAATAAAACCTTAGAGTGCAGGTTTCATTGCTTGAACATTTAACTGAAGGTTAGATTGACCCTTCCATACATTCTCTTCGAAAGTAAAGGCGACGTCTAAACATCCTACCGGCAAATCATCTAATGAAAAGTTAAACGCAACCACAGATAACGACTGCTCCTTCCAATCGAGCTTAAACCGTAAATGAGATCCGCCCATAACAACAGGAACTCCCTGCAACCTCGCACCGGAAATAGCAAATATCGGTTCCCGAAACCCTTCACCAAAAGGGGCTAATTGAACCAGATACTGATAAAATAAATCATCTAAAGTTTCTTCATCTAACCAAGCATCGATTATTAATTCATGAATAAGATTCTTATCTTTCAGTTGCGTAGCGCACGCCTCATTAAATGCATGCGAAAAAACATCTTGTTGGCTTGCTAATAATGATAGTCCTGCTGCCATACGATGCCCACCATATGCCTTCAATTGACTCTCACATGCCTGCAAAGCCTTCAAGAGATCAAAACCCTGAATCCCGCGACCTGATCCTTTACACATTCCATCCGTATCTTCTACTAATAAAATCGAGGGCCTATTAAAATATCGACTAACTTTCGCTGCAACTATTCCGATCACTCCTAAATGCCATGCTGAACTTGATGCTACGATTCCTATCTTTTCCGATACATCATATGCTTC
>DOEU01000122.1 GCA_003532555.1 Verrucomicrobiota bacterium
CTCGAAAGTAATTTAGAGCGCTTGGAGCGGTATCTTGGATCTGAATCTAAGGCGATTGAGACGCATGCGGTGGCTTCGGTGCCCGCGAAAGTGGTTAATTTGGGTGTATCGGTGGAGAAGATGAAAGAGGCATTAAGAGCTTCTTTTCTAGATCATTACGATGGGATAAGCCGGGATGCAATCCAGCCTGATGCGAGTTTATTTCAAGAGCATTTGGATAAGCTTCGTTCGGATGCATGGATTTGGGGGACAACACCTCGATTTTCGATCGAGGTTGATGGTAAGGCAGTATCTATAAATCGGAATAATCCAGAGATATTGAGTTTGGTAAGTCCGCATCTTTATAACATTAAAAAAATCTTTTAAATTAATTATTATTTATATTAATAATGAGTGTATAAATGAAGAGATGGTGAAGATGGATCTGATTACCGGAGATTTTCAAAAAAGAGAGATGTATATGAAAATAAAAAGCGATAGAATTATTTTCACGGAGTTACATAACCCTCTGTCTTATAGAATATATGGTATATGTTGAAGCTGTCATAAAAAATGAGGCCGGAATTCATTGTAGGCCTTCTGCTATATTAATTAAAGAGCGCGCAACGTATCAAGGCGATGTAATGGTGCATAGTGAGTCGGGAAGTACAACGCTACAATCTGCTCTGGAATGTATTATGCTTGGTTTGGAGCAAGGAGCTCGTGTTCGAATTGAGGTAAATGGAGCAAATGAGGAGGCCTTTGCGGCTCGTCTGGCTCAGCTTTTTGAAACTAAATTTGACTTCCCTGTGGGCTAAGATTCATCTTAGAGAGTTGACGCTCCTCTTTTTTCCGTGTTCTATATCCCGCTCGTGCCTGAAAAGGTGTATAAATTTTGAAAAAAGGATTCAATATGTCTTCAAATATTCTAGATGCCGTTAAGCCAGGTGTACTTTACGGTGACGATGTTCGCAAAGTTTTTGAGATTGCTAAAGCCAATCAGTGGGCGATGCCTGCAGTGAATGTGGTGGGTAGTGATTCAGTTAATGGAGTGTTGGAAGCTGCTGCTGCGGTTAAAGCACCGGTGATGATTCAGTTCTCAAATGGCGGATCTAAATTTTATGCTGGAAAAGGAGCTTCGGGAAGTGCGGATGTGCTAGGTGCTATTTCAGGTGCACAACATGTCCATATGATGGCAGAAGCGTATGGCGTACCGGTTATTTTGCATACCGACCATGCGGCAAAAAAATTGCTTCCGTGGATTGATGGTTTATTAGATGCCAGTGAGAAAATGTTTTCTGAGCAGGGTCGTCCGCTTTTCAGTTCGCACATGATCGATCTGTCAGAGGAACCGATAGAAGAAAATATTAATACTTGCTGCACCTATTTGGAACGAATGAGCAGTATGGGGATGACGCTTGAAATAGAATTGGGTGTTACGGGTGGTGAAGAAGATGGCGTAGATAATACTGATGTGGATGAGTCTAAGCTTTACACGCAGCCAGAAGAGGTGGCCTATGCGTATGAGCGTTTGAACGCGATTAGTCCCAATTTTACAATCGCCGCTGCATTTGGAAATGTGCATGGCGTGTATAAGCCAGGTAATGTAAAACTAACCCCAACGATTTTGCGTGATTCACAGCAATATGTGGCTGAGAAGTATAACACACCTGAAGATAATCCTCTCTTCTTCGTGTTTCACGGGGGTTCTGGATCTTCACCTGAGCACATTAAAGAAGCGATTTCTTATGGTGTGATCAAAATGAATATTGATACGGATACGCAATGGGCTACTTGGGAAGGAGTTCATTCATATTATAATGAAAATAAAGAATATCTTCAAGGGCAGCTGGGTAATCCAGAAGGGGATGATGTGCCAAATAAGAAATATTATGATCCACGCGTCTGGTTGCGTGCGGGGCAGGTAACGCTTGTTGATCGGGTTAAGCAGGCTTTTGCTGATTTGAATGCGGTCGATCTTTTTTAAGAGAGTTCGATCTAGACAAAAGCCGGTCGTTGAGACCGGCTTTTTTTATATTTGAACATATGTGGATCTGGTTTGTCTATTTGGATGAGATATAATTTAGGAGATGATATGAAAAAATCGATTGTACTATTCGGATTTTGTTTATCTGTTTTAACGGGTTGGTCTTCTGAGGGATGGATGACGGATTTTGAGGGAGCAAAAAAGAAGGCAGCGACTGAAAATAAGGTACTATTGCTAGATTTTACTGGTTCCGATTGGTGCAGCTGGTGCATCAAGCTGGATGAAGAGGTGTTTCAGAAGGATGCATGGAAAGCCTATGCGAAGGATCATTTGGTTCAGGTTTTAATCGATTTTCCCCGTGATAAATCGGAACAGAGTGAGGTGCTTCAAAAGCAGAATAATGAGTTGGCAAAGCAATATGGTGTGCGGGGTTTTCCAACAGTTCTTTTGCTCAATCAAGAGGGTGCGTTGATTGAGAAAACGGGCTACCAGCGTGGGGGCACTGAAAATTATATAGTTCATATTAAGGAGTTGATTGGAGCTGCTGAAAAATGAAAAAATCTATCGAACCGATTTGCTTGTGAGTAAACGCATAGAAAGCGCTCAGGTGGACTTACTTGAGCGCTTTTTTTATTAATTTTCGCGCAAAAGATAGTGAGACAGCGCTCTCTATGAAAAGAAGCGATCCCCATGTCCCATAGGGAGGCTCGTGTCGCATAACAGCCCAAACAGCAAAACCCATGAGGATAAATCCGCTAAGTAGAAGATACCGTAACTGAGCAAGGGGCTTTTTCTCTTTTAATCCGCGCTGTAATAATTTTTTCTGACTGATGTAGTGACCGATTAGAAAGAGAATCAGTCCGATTAAAAGAAGGGTCTCTATTTTCATGATGATTGATTTTCTGGTGTATCGGAGTGACCGAGGTTTTTTTCGGGGATGATTTGATCCCGAATTCTTTGCTTTATTTTTTTGATATCGGGCATGTTTCCATCAATTTTCCGATTCCAGATGTGGGTGTCGTTAAGCGTGAGTTCAAAGACTCCGGCTTCGTTGCTTGGTACTAATGCGATTTGATTAAGATTTTCATCGAAGGTTTGTAGGAGTTCTTGGGCTACCCATGCTGCACGCATTAAAAAGCGGCATTTTGAGCAATATTCGATACGGATCTGATTTATTTTGTTATCCATGTCTAAAAGATGCGAGTTTGTGGTATGGGGATCAAGAAAAAGGTTTTATAAGTCATACTTTTAAATGCGCCATAATGACTCAAATGAGACTAAAATTATTTTTAAAGTCGCATTATGGATATTATCGAGCGTTCTTTTTTTGGATTATTTTTAATCTATTAATTATGTAAATTATTGCTAGACAACGATTTATATATAAAATGATTAATAATCTTATATCTGGCATAGGTTATGCATTAGTGATCGAGACCAAAAGATAGATATTAGGAGTCATTATGAGCAAAGCAGGATCAAAAGTTTTAGGGATTGATTTAGGAACAACAAACTCGTGTATGGCGGTCATGGAGGGTGGAGAGCCAACTGTGATTCCAAACGCGGAAGGTGGACGAACAACGCCGTCAATTGTTGCCTTTACGAAAGATGGTGAGCGTTTGGTGGGTACCGCAGCGAAACGGCAGGCGGTAACGAATCCGTTGAATACGGTTTATTCAATTAAACGTTTTATGGGGCGCAAGTTTGCTGAAGTTGAGAATGAGGTTGATTTGGTACCGTATAAAGTGGTGAAAGCTTCAAATGGAGATGTTCATGTTGAAGTGGGTGATAAAGTTTACTCACCCCCAGAAATTTCAGCGATGATTTTACAGAAGCTGAAGGGAGATGCAGAGGCGTATTTGGGCGAGTCAGTTTCTCAGGCTGTAATTACAGTACCTGCGTATTTTAATGACAGCCAGCGGCAAGCTACCAAAGATGCTGGTAAAATTGCGGGTCTGGAAGTGTTGCGGATAATTAATGAACCAACGGCCGCTTCGTTGGCCTATGGGCTTGATAAGAAATCGGAAGAGAAAATTGCGATTTATGATTTAGGTGGAGGTACGTTCGATGTATCGATTCTGGATATTGGCGATGGTGTATTTGAGGTGACGGCTACAAGTGGGGATGGACATTTAGGTGGAGATGATTTCGACCAGAAGGTAATGGATTGGCTTGTGGGTAGCTTTCAGTCTGAACAGGGCATTGATTTGTCGGCTGATCCGATGGTCTTACAGCGATTAAAAGAAGCCGCTGAAAAAGCAAAATGTGAGCTATCTAGTTCACAACAGACTGAAATTAATCTTCCGTTTATTACGGCGGATGCTTCGGGCCCTAAACATTTGAATATGACGTTGTCTCGTTCAAAGTTAGAAGAATTGTGTGATGATTTAGTCGCAAAAGCCATTGATCCAGTGCGGAACTGTTTGAACGATTCTGGCTTAAGCGCCTCTGGAGTGCACGAGGTAATTTTAGTGGGAGGTTCCACTCGAATGCCGAAAGTGCAGACGTCGGTTCAAGAGCTTTTTGGTAAAGAACCGCACAAGGGCGTAAATCCGGATGAAGTGGTTTCTATTGGGGCTTCTATCCAGGGGGGAGTATTGAAAGGCGAAGTGAAGGATGTATTGCTTTTAGATGTTACTCCATTGACGTTGGGTATTGAGACGATGGGTGGAGAATTTACACCTTTGATTGAGCGGAATACTACAATTC
>DOEU01000082.1 GCA_003532555.1 Verrucomicrobiota bacterium
CCATGGATGCAATAAGGTGACGCAGTTGGAGATTATGCCTAAGCCGGATGCAGATCGGAATCGGGTTTCGAACCCTTGGCCTCAGTGGCCTTCTAATTTGAAGGTGGATTATGGTCAGGCAGAGGCGATTTCTTTGCAGGGAAAAGATCCGCGTAATTTTATGGTCATGACCAAAAAGTTTGAGGGCGATGCAGATGGAAATCTCGTGGCAATGCATACTGTTCAAATTGCTTGGCAGCAGGATGAAAATGGACGAATGCAGATGGAAGAAGTCGAGGGAAGTGAGAGGCGAGTGAAAGCCGATTTGGTGTTGCTTGCGATGGGATTTTTGGGACCAGAAGATTTATTAGGCGAACAGTTTGGGCTCGAACGGGATGGGCGTTCCAACTACAAAGCGGAACATGAAGTCTACACAACCAGCGTAGAGAACGTATTTGCATGTGGAGATGCACGGCGCGGGCAGTCGCTGATCGTGTGGGCGATTAACGAGGGTCGTGGTGCTGCTCGGCAGGTTGATCTTCATTTGATGGGCGATACGGTTCTACCATAAATTCTCCCCGAGTTTATTTGAGATAGGTATGCATAAAGCGTTCAGCGTCAAAGTTTTCGGTGAAGAGGTCGACGATCATTTGGTGTTTATGTCGGTCGTAGAGTTGTAGCTTGGTGTTGCGAAAGCATTGATAAAGGACTTGATCGGTATCGGCGGTATCTTTTTCAACAGCAATGGCAGGAACGTCTGTTTGAGCAAGGATTTCAAGTGTTCGGGCGTCAGGGTAGTCTTCGGAGGCGCAGGTGAGAATTATACCGCCAATGGAGTCGTTTTCGAGCGAATCACTATAGTCGAGAATGCGTTGGAGTCGGCGGTGCGTGCCTGATGCAATCACGGCAATGTCGCGCGCCTTTAATCGAATAGTCGGATTAAACTCTTCGTAGTCTTGGGAGATAATTTTCACTTTTCGACACGGGCGTTTTCCTGAGTCATCTATTAGGGCTTGATTGAGTGGCTTCATGGAGGGAAAACTAGCGGAGATTAATTCCATGGAAGGGTTGTTGAGGTATTCGACTTGGGGCATATAACCAAAAACATTTAGCGGGGGAACCCATTGTGAAAAAATGCGTTGTATCGCCTCTTCGGTAAGCACGGAGGCCATTTGATCGAGCTTAGAGGGAAGGACTTTATTAAAGAGAACTCCACCTACTCGGCTGCGGTGGTGGGCAAAATAAGAGAGGTCTACTTCAAGTTCATCGAGCGTGCGTCCAATACCACCCCCGACGAGATAGAGAATGCGGGCATCGAGCAAGTTTGCGACTCGGGCGTTTGACAGCCCAACTACTGAACCAACACCGGGGTGTCCAGTGCCTTCGGCTATGATTAGTTTTTTATCGGAGAGTGCGTCGAGCGTATGTTTGATGGAGTCTTCGAATCGTTCGGTGATCAGATGTCGATCATCGGACTGGATATAGTTTCGGGTGACACCGGAGACGACGCGAACGGAGGAGAGCATACCGGGTTCGGAAATATCGAGGTCGGTGAACTGTTGAACAACGAGTACATCTTTATCGATGCGTTCTCCATTAGGCAGCGTGACCATCTCTTGTCCAACGGGTTTGAAGTAGCCGATGTCGGTGGGGTTCATATGCTGGCAAAGTGCAGAGATTATGCCTAAACTTGTAGTGGTTTTTCCTGCATGCTGACGTTCGCCGGCAATAAAAACAACGGGAGGGCGATTCATGAGGATTTCTCCATGATGGGTTGTTCGGTTAAGGTGATTTTTTGTAGGCTGATTGCGTCGACAGGGCAGGCATTGACACAGGCACCACAGCGAGTGCAGGCATCACTATCGATCCAGATGAGGTTCATTTCACGAACGCGATCGGTGGCCTCCCATTCAACGGCCTTGCCTTTATCATCATAGGAAATGTCTTTGAGCATGAGGATGCAGTTTTCGTGTGGCTTTGCTTTGAGACACCAGTCGCACTTGATGCATTTGTCTTGTTCGATTTCGAATTTATAGTTGCAGCGATAGCAGCGTTCGGCTTCCGTTTTTGCGGCGGGGGTGAGATAACCGGTTTCTACTTCAGCAGTGAGGCTACGTTCTTGCAAATGAAGAGTGGGCATCGGTTGGCGAGGCAACATATCCATGGCTTCTGTACGGTCGATAGGGTTGGTGGATTCGACTTGGATTACGGCTTCTGTACGGGGTTTGCCCATCAGAAAGGTGTCGACCTCGTTCGCGATTTTTTTGGCGTGTCCGATAGCGGATATGAGGTCGGTGGCGCCGGTGGCATAATCTCCAGCTAAAAAGAGTCGAGGGTCGGTGATCGTTTGTTGCCAGTGGGTATCGGGGGTTTGTCCGGTTGCGAGTAGGACCGTGTCGGTGGGTATTTCGAAGGTTTCATCGGAACCGGTGCGTTGGAAGCGTATGCCAGTGAGGGTACCGTTGGTTTCGAGATATTCAAGAGGAGTAGCGTCGCATTCAAGGGGGATGAATTCGTGTTCTAATTCTTCCAACTCGGCGGGGATGACGCGGATGCTCTCTTTTTTACGGCGGTAGTATATCGTGAGTTTACCGTTGTTGGATTCGGTAATGGTACCGCCGAGTCGACGCGCGGTACGGGCGCAGTCCATGGCTGTATAGCCACCCCCAATAATGATGACTTGTTCTCCGACAGTTGTTCCGGTGGTGTGTGCTTCGAGCAAAAAGTCGAGCCCATGCCGGATTCCAGAGAGGTGCGCGTTGGGCAGTTCAGGTAGATTAGGCTT
>DOEU01000040.1:0-148 GCA_003532555.1 Verrucomicrobiota bacterium
CCACGTATCTTGCATAAGTCACGTTCACTCAACGATAAATCATCAAGTCCATTTAGCCGTATTCGGCCCCCTTTGTATTGAGCCGCTCGTGGCGTAATTTTCGTTACAGCCAAAGCACTCATACTTTTTCCACTTCCACTTTCTCCCA
>DOEU01000040.1:362-3522 GCA_003532555.1 Verrucomicrobiota bacterium
ATAAATTTTTGTAACCAATTGACCATTTATTTTAATACATCCACCGCTGGGGCGTTCCAATCCAGCAATAAGCCTAAGTAAAGTTGTTTTTCCACTTCCACTTTCTCCCACAAGCGCAACCGTCTCACCTTTATCAATATAAAATGAAACACCATCGACCGCACGTACACAACCCGCACCGCTCCCAAAATGGATCGCTAAATTATCGACAGCTAAAAGGGGTTGTTTCATATCTATTCACTCAAACGAGGATCCAACGCATCCCGCAGTGCATCTCCTAATAAATTGAATGCCAAGACCAATAAAAACAGAGCAATTGTAACAAAGGTCATCTCCCACCACATGCCCTGCCATAATCTCATTCTGGCGGCATCGATCATGATGCCCCAAGAAGGCTCATTTTGAACCCCTATTCCTAAATAACTCATAATCACTTCTGTTCCAACCGCTGCTGGGAAACGTAAAGTAAACGTAACGATGATGATGTGTAATATATTTGGTAATATATGCTTAAACATGATGCGACCCGATCCAATGCCCAATGCGCGAGCAGCTTGTACGTAGGTTTTTTCTTTATGCTTCATCACCTCGGCTCTAACCAACCGACAGAGTCCTACCCATGTTGTCAGACCAATTCCTAGATAAACACCCAATAAACCCCGATCCGGCAACACCATGGCTATCGCTAATATGAACAAGAGTCCTGGCATAGATGCTACCGTTGAATAGAACCAAACAATGGTATCATCAACTCTTCCACCAATAAAGCCCGCCAAACAGCCGAGAAATACGCCAATGGGAATCGCAATCAACGAGGTAATAATACCAACTTTAAAAGCGATACGAACTCCTTGAATCAGGCGCGACATCACATCACGACCTAATCCATCCGTACCCATCCAATGTGACCATGAAGGCGGCTGATAGGCTTGATTTAAATTTGTTATCTGATAAGAAGGTGTACTGTCTTGCCATGCATGATATTGATGCACCATTTCCCCATAGACACCCAACAAAGTAAATACGGCAACCAAAGCCAAACAAATCATCGCCAGTCGATCTTTTTTTAATCGTATCCATGCATCGGCCCATAACCCACTCGACTGGTTCGTATCTCGACTCATTTCAACGTCACCCTTGGGTCAACAGCAGCATAAACCAAATCGGTCAGTAAATTAGCGATAACAAATAAAAGAGCCGCGATAAGCACGAGCGCACGAACGACATCCACATCAGACGAGAGAATGGCATTGATGCCTAAATAACCGAGTCCAGGAATCCCAAAAAAGTTCTCGAGCAATAGATTTCCCGTATACAAAAAAGGAATCGCAATCACCACATTGGTAACGATCGGAATCAGAGCGTTTCGCAACACATGAACAAATAAGATTCTAGGCTTCGATACCCCCTTGGCAAGAGCTGTGCGCACATAATCCTGATAAATTTCATCGAGCATAATGGTTCGATAAAATCGAACACTTGAACCCAGTCCGCTTATAACCCCAATAATTACAGGTAAGATTAAATAACGAATTGATTCATATCCCCAAACTGGAAAAGCACCCATTCGATAGGCAAGAAAATATTGTCCCGCCACAATATAGATCAAATAATTAATACTCATTAATGCCACCGCGGTAATCACGATAAAGCGATCGATCCATTGATTTCGAAAATAGGCACAGATCAAAGAGAATGCCAGCGCACTGATCAAGCCTACGATAAAAATAGGAACCGAAAGTGAAAGCGACGGTCCAATCCCATCTTTCAGTAACTTCGCAACCGGTTGCTTAAAAATAGAGGATTGCCCTAAATCACCGTGAAACAACTGATGCAGGTAAAAACTTAACTGTGATTGAAACCTATTTGGCTGAATACGTCTTAGTGATATTTTTTTGAAAGCCAATTGATCCGTTGATTCAAAAAGACCCACTTCATCACCAGCGATCTCAATTTCAAATGACGCCCACTCTTTACTCGATAGCGCATATCCTCCAATCGAGCCTGAGCCTGCAGATACACCGCGCCACACATAGCGATCAGTCGCTTTCAACTCGAACGATAGCGGGTTATATTGGCTACCACTTTTTAAAGTAATCATACGTTGATCACGATCATAAGAAATCGAACCATCACGCCAACGTCCGGCTCCTTCCTCGAAATCGTGATCACTATAGGCTCGAGTAGACGCAGTTCGACCAAAAAACAAGGGTCGATTTAGACCGCGCCGCTCATCAAAAGCTTCTAGCATCTCCGGTGTAACGTTTTTTCCAAGTGCAATGGCCGCCAAGTCGTTCGGAACGATATTGAATAGAATAAACGTTAGTAAAATGACCCCAATGACCGTGGGTATCATTTGTAATATACGACGAAGAGAATACCGGAGCATATGCTAATTACCTCCCAAATCTAATGTGGTTGACTCATGCACATTCAACCATTCAGAACGATTACTTGCATCAATACGTCTGTATTTGCCCATGCCATATGGAAACGCATGAGGAGCATAATTTTGTACCCAGTCATGCACCAGTCCAAACTGCATCGGTTGATAGAGAAAAATCCATGGAGCATCTTCAATAACGATGTCGACCATCTCTTGAACATACGATGTCCGTTCATATGAATCATGCATGGTCCGAATTTTTTCGTATAATTCATCAAATCGATCATTCCGATAATTGGCGTGATTTGGTCCCGGCGACTCATTTTTACTATAAAACAACTGCAGAAAATTTTCGGCATCAGGATAATCTGCCACCCACCCCAATTGAAACATCTGAGCTTGTCGACGATTCATTTTTTCAATAAAAGCAGGCCATGTATTAAAAGAGGGTTTCAAAACAACCCCAATTTTTCGAAACATATCGGCCATCAACTCCATCATTTGTCGAATATTTCCAGAGGCACTTCCTAACTCAATCGTGATTTCCAAGCGACGCCCCGTGCTAGGATCAATTCCATCCGGATAGCCCGCTTCGTTCAATAAGCGGCGGGCTTTTTCAAGATCGAAATCATAGGGAGAGGTTCCAGATATACTTCCCTTTAACGGACTCGGAATCGGTCCATTAATTGGGTAAAGTCGGTTATTCATAAATCGATTCAACTGATCAAAATCAAACGCACAGCTCAATGCCTGTCGAAGTTTACGATTTTGCAC
>DOEU01000040.1:3947-5161 GCA_003532555.1 Verrucomicrobiota bacterium
ATTAGATCAATTCCTTGCGTCTGCAACTGATCAGATAATGATTTATCCGGAGTAATCACTGCATCCCAATTATCCCGTGAAATAGCTGACGAACCTAACTCTCCTGATAAAAACATCATCCACGATGTTGTTGAATCATCGATCACATATTGAACAATTCGATCAATAAATGGAATAGGTTTTCCTGCATCAACCAACAAGCCTTGGGCGCGTTGTTCATCGGTTCCTTCATGCGGATAAAACTCTTTTCGTCCAGTCGATGCCCATGATGGATTACGCTCAAATTCGATTCTAGAATTTCTTCGCCATTCCACCAGTCGATAAGGGCCCGTTCCCACGGGATGATTCACAAAATCTTTTCCATAATATTCCACCGCTTCTCGCGGCACCGCATAGCTGTAATGCATGGTTAAAATATAGAGTAATTGCGGATACGGCTTGGTCAGCTTGATTTGCAAGGTATATCGATCCAACGCGGTGAGCCCCTCTACTTCAAAATCATAATCGGTATCTTCCGCTTCTTTGGAATGCTCATGAAAATCGTTCAATCCAATAATTCGGTTATTGAAAGCCCAAAACCCAGACGAACTATTCTTCACATCCGCCACTCGTTTGATGGAATAGACAAAATCATGGGCCGTTAATTCTCGCCGTTTCCCTTCTTCAAAACAGACATCATCTTGAAAATAAATATCTCTTCGAATCGAAAATGTATACGTCAAGCCGTTCGATGAAACCGTTGGCATGGATTCAGCCAATAAGGGAATCACACAATAAGGTCGTGCAAGATAGTCGTACTGAAGTAACCCTTCATAGATTTTCGAAATAGCAAGCGATGCGGAAACTTCTCCGGATACCGCTGGGTCAAGTCCACGGATTCGAGAGGTTTGAGAATAACTAATATTCTCTTCAGATCTATCATCTTTTGATGGAGAACAACCCCATATCAGTGTACAACCAATAACAGAAAGAACGTGAACAGCTCTTCTATATGATATTTTAAAAGACCTGCGCATCCTGCCGGCCCTCTGTAACTATAGTCCCTCTTCGGACGTAATGGGCAAGACCGCATTAGCCTCAAGCGGTAAGGTTTGAATCCCTATAGCCGAGTCCGAAGAACTCATCAAGGATTGATCTTGCTTCGCATATAAAATGCCTAAAATAAGCGCACAAGCCATGAAGACCACCCCCAAAACAACGGTTGCTTGGGAAAG
>DOEU01000040.1:5549-6441 GCA_003532555.1 Verrucomicrobiota bacterium
CCCTCGCTTTTCGACCGTTGAAGTAAAATAAGCCCAATCAAAGAAATACTGCTTATCACGAGAACAATGAGTAGTAGTGATTTTAAAATAATCATATGAAGGTTTCCTTTTCTCTATGCTTCAGTTGCCGCATCAATTAAAGCCCCGAACGACGATGCATCTAGTGCAGCGCCACCAATGAGCCCGCCATCAATATCTGGTTGTGCTAGAAGTTCCGCCGCATTTGCTGGTTTCATGGAACCTCCATACTGAATACGAACAGCATTAGCCGCTTCAGTTCCAGCCAACTCACGAACCAATCCACGGATGAATGCATGAACTTCTTGTGCTTGTTCAGCAGAGGCTGTCATTCCCGTACCAATCGCCCAAACCGGCTCATACGCAATCACCAATTCTGTGAACGCCATCGGATCTACGCCCTGCAAGCCCCCTCTTAGCTGTTGCTCCACAACCTGTTCGGTTGTACCAGCTTCACGCTGCTCCAATGTTTCACCCACGCAAAGGATAGGTCTAAGCTGTTTTTCCAGCGCTTTAAGAACCTTCTGATTTATTAATGCATCAGATTCAGCGAAATATTCCCGTCTTTCGCTGTGACCCAGGATCACATAACGCACAAATAGTTCTTTTAACATACCATGAGCTATCTCACCTGTGTATGCACCGCCATCTTCCGAAGACATATTTTGCGAACCCAATCGAATTTGTGACTCAGAAACCACATCACTGACTGACTTTAACGCCGTAAATGGAGGGCAAAGCACCATATCAATCGCGGTCTGCTCCGCGTAGCAACGCTTTAATTCCTCAGCCAGTTCTACCGCTTCTTCCACGGTTTTATTCATCTTCCAGTTACCAGCAATAATTTTCTTTCTCATTCGATACAGCTCCAAAA
>DOEU01000111.1 GCA_003532555.1 Verrucomicrobiota bacterium
CATGCCGGAGGCTCAGAAAAAGCTGCAGCAGTAGAACTTGAAGAACTGGGCGCTCAATCCCTTAAACAAGGGTACCTTGGATACTACTTTAAGGCTAATCCAGAAACACTCTACCGTCTCGTCTACATGACCCGAATATCTACTCGAATATTGGCACCACTAATTCACTTCGACTGTCACTCAACGAACTATCTTTATAAAACCGCCCAGCAAATTAACTGGACTGACTTTCTAACCCTCACTAAAACCTTCGCCATCACCGCCAATACCGCTGACAGTCAATTACGGAACTCCAACTATGCTGCTCAAGTTCTCAAAGATGCCATCGTTGATCAATTTCGCGATACCTTCGGAGAACGACCGAATGTCAATACACGTTTTCCCGACCTACAACTAAATCTCTACGTCCATAAAAATCGTGCCCACATCAGCGTCGATCTCGGCGGAGGTTCTCTTCACAAACGAGGCTACCGTACCGAACGCGTTGCTGCCCCAATGCAAGAAAATATCGCCGCAACCATTATTCGCCTTAGCGAATGGAACGGTTCCCAACCTCTATTCGATCCCTTCTGTGGTTCTGGCACCCTCCTCATAGAAGCCGCCATGAAACAGACCAACTTACCCGCCGCACGTTTCCGATCAAAGTTTGGATTTCTTCGCCTGCCGGATTTTAATCCTACGCTCTGGAACCAAATCAAATCCGAAGCAAATCGAGCCGTAACCCCTCTTCCTGAATATAAAATTAGCGGAAGCGATATTGATGCCGCTGCCATCCAAGCTGCATCCACTCACATTGCCATGCTACCCGAAGGAAAAAACATACAACTTCAAACCCAAGACTTCCGATCCATTGAATCACTCACTAATCACTGCATTATCACCAATCCTCCCTATGGGATTCGAATGGAAACACCCGAAAAAACCGGTCTTTTACTAAAAGAATTTGGTGATTTTCTCAAACAAAAATGCACATCTTCAACCGCCTTTGTCTATTTTGGCGATGCTACTCTCAGTAAAAAACTTGGACTCAAACCTGATCAAAAATGGCTCCTACGGACAGGGGGTCTCAAAGGAATACTCTGCCGATATCCGCTCTACTAAGCCTTTATGGGCACACTGAACCTTCGTTACTATGCCATTGACGCACCAGCCCAAATCGCTTTTAGTGCACGAATTAACCCCCACATATAAACTAACTACGCAATATAACAATCAACACGCACAAATAATTTATAAATATGAGTAATGCCATTCTCCATTTTGAAGAAATCAACGAAGCCCGCGACATTGGAGAACTACTTGCACCCCTGCTCTCTCTGTTCGATATAGAACTGGGGGCAGAAGTTATTCTTCGGAATGGTACCGTTCAGATAAGCGCCACTGAAGAGAGTACCCAAAAAATTATTCAGTTTATCGAAGATCTTCGCCTAGCACAAAAAAAGTCCCCTATCGACCCCCAAACTGTCTCCTACTGCTACCAAGCGATGCGCAACGGAGAAGAAAATACCTTCCAAAAACTTACCGAAATTCGGATCCCTGTAGGCCCGCGCAAACCCGATGTATTCCCTCGCACCTTTGGGCAACAGCGTTATGTAGACACGCTTCAACGCTCCAGTGTTACCTTTGGAATTGGACCGGCCGGAACCGGTAAAACCTATCTTGCGATGGCAAAAGCCATATCTGCCTTACTCAACGAAGAAGTGAGTCGAATCATTCTCACTCGCCCAGCCATCGAAGCAGGCGAACATCTCGGCTTTCTCCCTGGTGATTTTAAACAAAAAGTAGCCCCTTATCTTCGTCCCCTATATGATGCGCTGCACGACATGCTTCCCGCCGATCTTGTTGAAAAAAACATCGAACGCGGCACCATTGAAGTCGCACCCCTTGCCTACATGCGCGGACGAACACTCAATCATGCTTTTGTTATTCTCGATGAAGCACAGAATACTACCCGCCAACAAATGTTCATGTTTCTTACCCGTTTGGGGTATGAATCCAAATGTGTTATTACCGGTGACCCCTCTCAAGTAGACTTACCCGATAGTAGCCCTTCAGGACTGATCGAAGCGCGAAAGATCTTGAAAAACATACCCGACTTAGGCATCTGTGAATTAACCCAAATCGATATTGTTCGCCACCCGTTAGTTCAGTGCATTATTGAAGCCTATCAAGATCATAGGAAACCAAAAGCTTAAGGAGTTAGTCATGGCTTTTAACTTACGTAAAAAAAATAAACGAATGGCAGAACGTAAAACGGAAACTCCACTACATCGAACCATCGATGCCAAGCCGATCGGAATTGCCGTCCTTCTTTGGTTGACAACACTCCTCCTTTTTTTTGGCAGCGGAGTGATTCCAGAAATTGATCTCGTTGAAGGGCAAAAAGCCCCTGCTACTCTTATTGCCTCCATCCCTTTTACTTGTGAAAACCTAAGCGAAACCTCCTTCACAAAAAGTAAAGCAGCTGCTGAAATTGCCCCCATTTTTCAACTGGATACAGATCCAACTCAACAAGCTCTCCAACTTATAAACACCCTCACCTCTCGATTAAGCGAGTATGATCAAGCCTCCACCAATCAACAACCGCAAATCCAGCAATCCATTCAAGACCTCCTTATCGGCACAGAATTAAAAGCAAGCCAACTCATCGATCTCTGTTCGGCCGACAAGCTCGCCCATTTTCAGCAGCTTATAAGTAATGCCGTAGCGACCGTCATGGAGACAGGTATCATCTCAGATGAAGTACACATGACCCTATTCCAAGGTGAATCCACTCGACGACTCACAACCATCAAAAATGGATCCGAACAAACCATCACACTTCAAGAGGTCCATACAATTGAACGTGCACAGCGCATATTTAAATCATTACTCTCAAATAGCAACTTCCGCTCCCTGGTTCCTCAACTCGAAAACACCCTCATTCGACCCAACTTGACCTATGATGATGTGCGAACGAATTCGCGCCGTGAAAAAGCTATGGATGCAATTAACCCAATTATCCAAGCCTATCCTGCCGGCACTCCGCTTGTACGCACGGATGAGCCCGTTACACCGCAAACTCTGCTCTTTCTTCAAGCCCACGCCGAACAACTTCTCGAAGAAAAAGATCTGAACGAGCGCCGTCTCGAAGCCGTTGGTCAATCCATAATGTTATTAGCGGCTCTCATCGCTACTGCCATTTTACTTCGACTCATTCAGCCCACATTGCTGTGCAAAACCGATCGACTAGGTCTACTTGCACTTCTCTCCCTCTTCACATTAGGATTCGCTCGACTCCTTACCTATTTATCACTTCAAACCACACTGGTGCCGACCTCGTCACTAATCTATCTTGTGCCGCATGCCTTTGCTGTTCTGATGGCAGCCATATTAATTAACGGAGGAGCTGCACTCGCCCTTGGATTCTGGTGTAGTTTTGCAACAGCGGTCTACTTCGACCAATCCTTCAGTGTCTTTGTTCTCGGGATGTTTACCACGGTTACAGCTACCACCGCGGCACGAAACGTTCATCGCCGCTCCAGTTTATATAAAGCCGGTCTCTGGATTGCAGGCGTTAATATTCTCTTCGCATGTATCATTGCCATTTTTAATCAACCCAGTCTTATCATCTTAGCAGAACAGCTTCTCAGTGCGCTCATCTCTGCCGCCCTTGCAACTATTCTTACACTGCTCTTTATACCGCTTTTCGAAAAATGTTTTCGTATTACCACTGATATCACCCTGCTTGAACTTTCTGATATGGGACACCCCCTTCTTCAGAAAATGGCCATTCAGGCTCCTGGTACCTATCATCATTCTCTCATGGTAGCTACACTCGCACAGAATGCTGCGGAAAAGATTGGAGCAAATTCACTTATGGTTCGAGTTTGTGCTTATTACCACGATATCGGTAAAATGGCGAAGCCCGAATTTTTCTCCGAAAATATTCAAAACAGTAATAATCCACACGACGACCTCTCACCGCACATGAGCGCCATTGTGATTATATCCCACGTTAAAGAAGGCCTGGCCTTAGCTAAGCGCCATAAATTACCCACCCCCATTTTAGAATCCATCGAGCAACATCACGGAAACGGCTTAATTCACTACTTTTACAACAAAGCCAAAGAACAAATTGCTGAGCAAAACTCCAGTGAAACCCTCAATGAAGCTGATTTTCGATACGGAGGTGCACCGGCCGAATCACCTGAAATGGCAATTCTTTCGCTAACCGATGCTGTCGAAGCGGCATCCCGCTCGATCCAGAAACCAACCCCCCAAAAAATAACGAATCTCGTCAACGATATCTTCGCCATAAAACTACGAGATGGACAACTCGACCAAGCTCAACTCACTATGGCAGAAATAAATACCATCAAAGAGTCCCTCATTTTTTCGCTTTCCAATATGCTCCATGGACGCGTAGCCTATAAACCAAATGAAGATACATCTCCAGAATCAACAAACCCAACAAGCTCTTAATCTACAAACGATTCATGATTTCTCTCAATGGATTGGATCACAAATTGAGTCTCCAAAACCCGCTTGGGGCGATATCACCCTACTGCTAACAGATGACATCGGAATTACCAAATTTAACCTTGAATACTTTGCTAAAAACCATCCTACAGATGTCATTAGCTTTTGTTACGAACCTATTCCTGGTGAATCCAATCAATTCACCGGCGATCTAATCATTAATGTGGAACGTGCTTACAAAGAAGGCACTCAACGCGGTGATCGAAATTTTGAACTCGCCTTCTATATCGCTCACGGCTTTGATCATCTAAACGGCGCGACAGACGACACCCCTCAAAAACGAGCCAATATGCACCGCCGCGAAAAAAAATGGATTACCCTTGCCCGTGATAAAGGTCTCGTCGATCACCTCTTTACTTGAACACAAAGCCAATTTCGTTAGTTCATCAACGCACCAAGCTTCTGTAAAAAGCGCCAGTTTCGCTGCGACTCTTTACGGGCTGTCTCCAACAAGGCACATGCTTCATCCGGTGCACGATCATAAAGAGCTCTAAACCGACGCTCATTCTGAACAAAATTGAGAAAATCACCACGGGGTTCATGGGCATCCCAACTAAATCGTTCGCCTTTTGGTAAACTCGGGTTAAATCGATATAAAGGCCAATAACCACATTCGACCGCATCTTTAGCAATTTTGGAGCTCTCCATCATATTAATCCCATGTGCGATACAAGGTGAATAGGCAATGATCAACGAAGGACCATCATACGCCATTGCTTCCATAAAGGCCTGCTGAGTCTGCACCCGATTCGCCCCCATTGAAATTTGAGCCACATACACATTTCTATAATTCATACAGAGATAACCCAAATTTTTCTTTCCCGCTCGCATCCCCGATTCGGCAAACTTCGCCACTGCACCCATCGGCGTAGCTTTTGATGCTTGCCCACCCGTATTCGAATAGACTTCCGTATCCAGCACTAACAAATTCACATTATGTCCCGATGCCAACACATGATCCACACCACCATAACCAATGTCATATGCCCATCCATCACCGCCTACAATCCAAACCGCTTTATCCAGAAAATAGTCCTGAAGCTCGATAATTGAATCAATCATGGGATGGGTTCCCTTTTCCCTTCGTAATAAAATCTGCGCTGCCCGCTGAGCAGCCAACGATTCCTCGGAAAAATGGTTTACCTCTCCAAGGTCTACCGCCCGGCGAAGTGCTGCATCCAGATCTGCATGCACTCCATCCGCACAAAGCAGATCAACCCGCTTACGCAATAAAGAACGATTACTCTCTACTGCTAAGCGAAACCCCATACCATATTCTGCATTATCCTCGAACAACGAATTAGCCCACGCAGGACCTCGTCCCTCATCCGTCGTACAATATGGAACCGTCGGAAATGTACCGCCAAAAATTGACGAACAGCCCGTTGCATTTGCTATTAATAAATGTTCTCCACACAGCAACGTCAACAACTTCAAATAAGGTGTTTCACCACAACCAGCGCACGCACCTGAGAACTCAAACAAAGGGCGCTTTAATTGAATACCCTTAACAGTCGATGTATCTACACCATCATATACATCGTCCGGAAGCGCATCAAAAAAGCTCGTATTCTCCACCTCGGCTTCTGTATCGCCTTTTTCAAGAGTCGTAAACTCTAATGCTTTTAACTTCGGTGGACAGGTCTCAATACAGACGCCACAACCTGTACAATCTTCCAAATAGACTTGAATCCGATATTCTAAATCACGCTCATTTAAACTCTTCGAAGGCAAGGTATCGAATGACTCTGGTGCTTGTTCCATCTGCTCCGGTTCCACTTGTTTCGCCCGTATCACAGCATGCGGACATGCCATCACACATTGATTGCATTGAATACAATTCTCTTTGATCCACTTCGGAACCTGTGGTGCAATCCGCCGCTTTTCTAATCTAGCTGTACCCACTGGAAGCGTTCCATCGACCGGCATTTTTGAAACCGGAATCGTATCTCCCTCTAGCTTCATCGTAGGCAAAATGACTTCACGAGCAAAAGCATTGGCATCGGCCGGAACCAACTCCAGAGGAGCTGCGCACTGAGCTGAATGCGTTGGCACATCTACCTCTTCTAAGCCACTCCATGCCATCTCAACTGCCTGTTGATTCATCTCAATAACATCCTGACCCTTTGCAGCAAACTGTTTCGCAACCGATTGTTTTATCAATTCCGTCGCCTCATCTCGGCTCACCAAATCACTCAAGCCAAAAAAGAGTGTCTGCATTACCGTATTAATTCTAGTACCCAACCCTGCTTTTTGCGCAATCTGTAACGCATTAATATTATAGAAGCGAATACGTCGTTCCATTAAAATACGCTGATCACGCTCCGTTAAACGCCGGAACAACTGATCTGTTGGAATATCGGAATTCAAAACGAATACACCGGCATATTCAAGTGGATCCAACATATTATACCGACCCAAATAGACTGATTTATGACAAGCCACATACCCAGCTCGCTGCACAAGAAATGGATAATTCAATGCACCAGATCCAATCCGCAAATAAGACGTAGTTACACCGCCCGCCTTCTTAGAGTCATACACAAAATAACCCTGTGCATTGAACCCCGTCTTTTCTCCTATTAACTCTACACTACTCCGGCAAGCGCCAACTGTACCATCGGAACCAAAACCCCAAAAAATTGCGCCACGAACATCTTTCGGTTCGACCTCCAAACGCTTCCCAATAGGAATCGAACGATGCGTGACATCATCTTCAATTCCAACCGTAAAATCATGCTCGCCACCAGAGGCTCCATGAGCAAAAACCGCCGCAACTGCCGCCGGAGTTAACTCTTTAGACGCTAATCCAAATCGCCCGCCTATGACCTCGATTCCTCTCTTATTTCGCAGCGCAGCTGCTACATCCAAAAAGAGCGGCTCGCCTACTCCCCCCGGTTCTTTCGTTCGATCTAAAACCAACACTTGCTGCACCGAATCAGGAAAAGCTGATAGAAATAATTCCACACCAAACGGGCGAAATA
>DOEU01000087.1 GCA_003532555.1 Verrucomicrobiota bacterium
AAAGAAGCCAAGCTCATCGGAAACGTCAACGTGGTTGCCGACTGCGCCAAAGAAACTCCCACCCGCGTTCCCACCATCGAAGAATGCCAATTAACCTCCGCTGCTGCCTATCTTCACCTCACATCAAACGAAACCATCTCCGGGGCTCAATGGAAAGAATTCCCTAAAACCGAAGCCCCACTCGTCGTTGACATGTCATCCGACATTCTCTCACGCCCTCTCAACATCGAAGATTTCGGTCTCATATATGCCGGCGCACAAAAAAACCTCGGTCCCGCAGGCATCACCCTCGTTATAATCAAAAACGAACTCGCCGCACGTTGCCCCGAAACCGTGCCACAAATCTTTCGCTACCAAACCTTTATCGACAATAACTCGCTATTCAATACCGTACCCACATTTCCAGTCTATATGCTTTGCCTCGTCACCCGCTGGCTCAAAGCAAATGGCGGGCTAGAAGCCATGCATTCCCTAAACCAACGCAAAGCCGCCAAACTCTACGATGCCATCGATGCCACCGACTTCTATTCCGGCACCGCCATAAAAACCTGCCGATCCGATATGAACGTCACCTGGCGTATTGTCAACGAAGACCTTGAATCTATCTTCATCGAGGAAGCCGCCAAAGAAAACCTAAAAACTCTAAAAGGCCACCGCTCCGTTGGCGGTGTGAGAGCCTCCATTTACAACGCCTTCCCTGAAGCCGGCGTAGACGCCCTCATTTCCTTCATGAAAGAGTTTGAAGCCCGTCACGGATAACCCTATAAACCACGCCACTACGCAGCCATAGTTCAATGGATAGAATAGTGGCCTCCGAAGCCATAGATCTGGGTTCGACTCCCGGTGGCTGCACCAGTTAAACAAATAGAGAGAAAAGACATGAGCGAACAAAGCACCATAGAAGACATCAAATTTAACGGCGATAATATCTATAAAGAAGAGACATTCACCGACCTCGAAGTCGGCACCATTCGTAAACTCACCCCCATCAAAGCCGATGGGAGCGAAGACCTCGAACGCAAAGCCAGCTTCACCGCCACCACCAATATCATGACCCCCAGTGGCGCCCTTCCTATCAACGGAGAGATTGACGCTGAAACCCTCGAAGAAGCGATTGCTGGATTTTCAGCCGCCGTCAATAAAGCCCTTCAAAAGCTTCAAGAAGACATGATAAAAATGCAGCAAGAACAAGCTAATAAGATCGTTACCCCCGACGAACTCCGCGGTGGAAACGACCTCATCATTTAAAACTATTTTCACTATAAAATACTTTTTAAACTACTCATCAATAGGGCGATTTCGCAACAACGGTTGATAATCGCCAAACCCTGCATGATAGGGATCGACCGAAAAATCACCGCTCCTCATACGATCAAGCTGTTCGCACAGGGCTTTTTTAAAGCCCGTAGTTAGATCCATCTCGTCCATCGATATCAATGCTTTCTTTCGTTTACCAGGGAACGCAACAGGATCACGCTCGGCAATAATATAACCCGCCTTTGTTCGGGCATTCACTTCGGGCGTATCAAATACCCCGAAAAAATAGTGCTGTGCAGCAAAGGCATATAAAGGTAATTGACAATCCAATGCACTCATCACCCTTTCAATATAGTCCTCCGCTTTACTCTGCTCCCGACTGGATCCTTTGTAATCCAGTACCTGGAGTTGATCCAATCGCCCATCCTCATCAAAAACCAGATCAATACGATCAACCTTTCCTTTAATCGCCACACCGGCTACCGAAATCCCCAATGACTCATCAAAAGAAAACTCAAAGAGCGCCGGATACCGACGTTCTACCAAGCAATGCTCCACATCAAACGCAACCGCTGTCCGAACCGATTGAATCAATTTCTCTTGCTCTACTGCCCAAACAGCTGGATGCCCAAGTGCTCCCTTCTTGGTAATCACCTCGGCGATTTGTTCACGCGCCACATGCTCTACAAACTCTAAAACCGCCCCTTTTTGCTCAGGATGAAACCGAACTAAGGGTATCGCCTCTGCAATAGGCTGATCACTCAAAAACCAACCCGCCTCATCTTGAACTGCCCATGCCAACGTCGAAGGTACCATCGAATCGCCCGTAGCTAAGCGCTTAAACACATGATCAAAAATAGCATGCATCAACTTTCCTCGATCGAGTGGCAAAGGAAAATCATCTAACTCATTCGGAGCCCGTAAATTTAAAATACGATTCATTAAAAAGAGATAGCGACAATGCGTTAACTCCTCCAATGCTGTCGGACTGATCGCCCGTTGCTCCTTGAGCCAATCCCGAATCGAAGTAGCGATATCAGGCAGATGCCCCGCATAAATCAATTCATTCCTCTCACCCTCTGGCTGGTTCAAATAATCCACTCGCGCATGCTCCATTCGAATCCGTTCCGCTAAAACTTCAAACTCAACCGGCACTGCTTCATCCAAATGAACCACCGGCTGTGGATGATTCACCGCACACAGCAAAGCTTCATCTTTCGTGCGCATCAATGCCTCCGGTATCCAAGATAAAAAAGACTCGCCAGGCATAGGCAATCGCTCCACTGGCTCCACTTTCTTTTGACTCTGTACATGCCGCATCAAAAAATTATTTTTTGATAACCGCTTAATCCGCCATTCGTCATAAGAGCTCAAGTTAAACTCTTGCTCACCCGCCCAACCTGCCAGCATCCATAACTGCCGATAAAACCGACCGCACACCTGCTCACCTCCTTGCTCATTCAAAGCACTGTACGAAAAGAACACCTGCTCACGAGCCATTCCCAGAGCCGATAAAAAGCGAACTCGCTGTTGCTCCATCCGTACGGAAGGATCGGCTAAGGCCAAAGTCGGCAACTCCACCTGTTGATCAACCAATTCATTCCTGAGAGCCTCCCGTTCCTCCGCATAGATTAACGCATCCTGTCGAACCGGTTCAGGACATCGCCCTTCATTCATACCGCAAAAACCAACCCAATCAAATTCCAGACCTACTGCATCTTCATAATTCATAACAGCAATACCCTGCTCACGGCTCTCCTTCGGACGGATTGTTTCATTCTCCAATAGGTTAGCCAGCAAATCAACTAGCTCAGGTAACGGCAAGAAAACCTCTTTCAACCCCTCTAGTACCCCTTGCAATAATTCCAATGCCTTCGCATTAAAATGATCCTCCGGCTCAATAATCCAATGACTTAATCGCTCTAGTCCCTCTGCTCCACTGAGGCGTTGGGTTCCTTTGAACCACTCTAAATCAAAGGCAGATATACGCGGATTGGGATGCTCCTTCAACAGATCTTCCACCTGTTGCTCGCGCATTTCCATTCGAATTGCTGGATGCCGGATCAAATCAATCAATCCATCCCGGTCTCCTTCAATCGGATATGCCA
>DOEU01000097.1 GCA_003532555.1 Verrucomicrobiota bacterium
CCGGGTTCAGAGTGTTTTTCATATATGGTTACGGCATGACCAAGCCGGATCAGGTTGCGAGCGGCGGCAAGTCCAGCAACGCCAGAGCCGATGATTCCGATGGTTTTCCCGGTGGAGGGGAAGAGAGGGTCAAGAAGCATCGGATCGGTCTGTTTTTGATCGGAAGCACTTCGCTTGGAGGCACAAATGGCAACGGAATCGCCAAGCCCTTCGTTGCCGTGGCGGCAGGCAGATTCACAAGGGCGGGAGCAGACGCGGCCTAGAATGCCGGGAAAGATATTATCGCGGAGGTTGATGCGATAGGCATCGTCAAAACGATCTTCGGCGATGGCGGTTAGGTAGGCGGGAATATCGGTACCAGCGGGGCAGGCTTTTTGACAGGGAATGTTCCGTTCGATCCAGTCGAAATCTTTTTGGGCATGTCCGATTCCCTCTCGAATTGATAGTTCAGCTTCCCGTGGATGAGGGCGTTCGGCTGGTTTAAAAAGTTTGGCAAGTTGTCCGCTTAGATCCATCACTAGATGATACGAGAGAGGGGGATAATTGCGAGCTCTATCGGTAGCGAGATAGGACTTCGCTTACTTCACACAGAGGGAGCCCGACGACATTGGTGTAGGAGCCGTTAATAGATCGTATAAAGGGGGCGGCTCCACCTTGAATAGCGTAGGCACCGGCTTTGTCCATTGGGCATCCTGTGGCCACATAGGCCTCTATTTCGGTGGGATGTAGATGCCGGAAGGTTACGGTCGTGATAACGGAAAACGTTTCTATTTTTTTAGGGGTGTGAAGCGAAACGCCGGTAATAACGTGATGGGATCTGTGAGAGAGCTGCGTGAGCATGTGAATGGCATCGGTTGGATCTTTCGGTTTTCCAAGGATGTGTTGCTGAAGGGTTACGATGGTATCGGCTGCTAGAATAAAGTTTTGGGAGGAGTTTTTGATGGCGGCGGCTTTTTCTTCTGCTACGCGTTCTACATAGGCCATTGGGGTTTCATTTGAGTGAATCGATTCATCAATACCGGAAGCCTCTATTTCAAAGTCAGGATAAATAAGAGAGAGGAGTTCGCTTCTTCGGGGTGAGGCACTGGCGAGAATGAGTTTCTTTTTTTTCATAGAGCGGGGATACCATGCTTTTTGATTGGATTAAATAATAACATTCGAGATATTGACTAGAAGGGATAAATTCGCATAATCCCACTTCCTTTGGGCCAGTGTAGCTCAGTGGCAGAGCAATTGATTTGTAATCAATTGGTCGGGGGTTCGACTCCCTCCACTGGCTCCAATTTTCTTTTTTTAATTTTTTTTATATACCTCGCATTCAGTTCGTAGGTGAGGTTTACAGATCTGCTAATCGTATAAAAAACAGAGCCAATCTGGTTGAGGATTGCAATTAAAGATGGCTTGGTTTACATCTGTTCTTGGAGATGGGATTATGAAATGGATTGTGGGTTTTTTGATAGGGGTTGTTTCGGTTGTGCAGGCGATAGACTCGCCCAATATATTGTTTATTTATGGCGATGACATTGGGTATGGAGATTTTAGCTGCTATGGCGGCGAGGTGAATACCCACCATATTGATCAGCTGGCTCATCGGGGCGTTCGTTTTACGAGTGGATATTGTTCTTCAGCGACATGCACACCTTCGCGGTATTCGTTGTTAACGGGGGAGTATGCCTTTCGAAATCGATCGGCTCAGATTTTACCGGGGAATGCGCCTTTGATTATTGATCCATCGCGCCCAACGATTGCGGCGTTTCTCAAGCAGCAGGGGTATGCAACTATGCTCTCGGGTAAATGGCATTTAGGATTGGGTCCAGCAGATGGATCGCTCGATTGGAATGAGGTGATTGAGCCGGGACCGAAAGAGGTGGGTTTCGAGGAGTCTTTTCATATGGCGGCGACGGCGGATCGAGTTCCTTCGGTTTATATTCGCAATGGGCGTGTAGTAAATCTGGATCCGGCGGATCCGATTGAGGTGAATTACAAGGAGCCGGTAGGGAATGAACCAACTGGATTGTCGCATCCCCATTTGTTACGGGTGCAGGCAGATGAGCAGCATGCGAAGACGATTGTTAATGGCATAAGTCGGATTGGTTATATGACGGGTGGGCATGCAGCGCGGTTCCGAGATGAAGATATGGCGGATAGTTATCTTAGAGAAGCGAAACAATTTATATTGGCCGAGCGAGAAGAACCTTTTTTCCTCTTTTTTGCTCCGAATGAAAATCATGTACCGAGAGTGGTGCATCCGCGATTCCAAGGGTCGACAAGTCTAGGACCGAGGGGTGATGCGGTGGCGGTGTTTGATTGGTGTGTGGGTGAATTGGTGGAGGCCTTGGAGGAGGCTGGTAAGTTGGAAAATACACTCATCGTAATTTCCTCGGATAATGGACCGGTTCTTTTTGATGGATATTGGGATGGTGCCATTGAGCGGCAGGGATCTCATGATGCATCGGGTCCGTGGCGGGGGGGGAAATATAGCCGATGGGAAGGTGGAACGCGGGTGCCGTTTATTGTGAGCTGGCCAGATCGGGTTCTTCCGAGTATATCGGATGCGTTGGTGAGTCAGGTAGATCTCTATGCATCGATCGCAGCGTTGTTGGGCGAAGCTATGCCAGAAAATGCGGGACAAGATGGCCGAAATGTTCTGCCGGCATTACTGGGTGAACGTGATACGGGGCGGAGTTATATTATTCAGGAAGCGTTAAAGCAATTGGCAGTACGAAAAGGAAATTGGAAATATATTTCGCCGGGATCGATACGAGAGCGATTGGGTTTAAACGGGTGGAAGCAAACCAACGTAGAGGAGCCGGGCTTATTATTTCATTTAGTGGAAGATCCGCAGGAGCAGATTGATTTGGCTAATCGTTATCCGGAACGGGTAAAAGAACTGCGGGCGATTATCGAGAAAGAAGCTCCGGGTAAAGGGTCCGGTAAAAAAGGAATCGATAAAAAGCAACTAGGCTTTTAGCAAGGTTGTGTTTTGGTGTGAGAAAGAGATAATTACGCTTTGAAAAGACCTGTTATTTCGATTAATTTCTACTGTTATGGCGATACTTAAATATCTATTTTGTGCCTTGCTGATAATGGACTGCTCTTGTTGGGGAGCACGTGCATTGACTTTAGTTGATGGAGATACGCTCCAGGGGACCATTGTGGATTATCAGGCTCGCACCGATGTGTTGACGTTTCGTTCGGATGATGGAAAACAGGCTCGTTTTAAAGGGGCGCAGCTGGATGATGAATCATTTAAATATGTGAGATCATGGGCGGCAGCACAAGCGTTCAAGGATCCTGCGCAATTTCGGGTTTATGTGTATGGTCCAAACAAGGTGAAGAATTGGATTAAGCGGACGTGGCGTCGCCCGCCTGGTAAAGTGGAGCCCCACCTAACCTATGAAACTAAACTGGAACGGATTGGATATGATCTAAAGTATGATAACCAGACCGGGTTTGATTTGGAAAACGTGCAAATCAAATATTGCTTGTTTTATAATCAAGCGAGGTTTGATTGGTTCAAAGAAGAGCGAGCTGTGGATATAAAAACTCGATCTTGTTTGGAGAATTTTACAATTTTACCAAATGATTTTTCCGAAAAGATTAGCTTAAAAACGGTTGTGCTCAGAAACAAGGAGCATATGTATAGTAATGACGGTTGGATGCTTGTTGAGTGCAAGCAAGATCAGGGGAGGTTTTTCCCAGCCAATTTTATAGGTATGATTTTGCGGATATCTCTTATTGATTCAGATGGAAATAAAATAGTACGTGAGACAAAATATCCTGATGATTTAAGTATTGATCTTGAGTGGATTGAGCCATCTTTGGAAAATCTAGAATGGGCAGATGATCTGTTAAATGATAAAACAGATATTACTAAACCGCCCACTCGGTTTGAAGAAATGGGTGGTTTAGAAGAGGATGAAGACTCATGAGCAAAAAACCGTCATTTTTTGCAAAACACGCAAAGTCGAGTGCTTTTATGGTAACTTTGATCGTGCATGCATTAATCATTCTCGTGGCCGCTTCTTTTGTGGCTTATAAAGTAATAAAGAAAGAGGAAAAAGTATTTATCGCTAAAGAGAACAAGCGTCCCCGAATGAAGTTGAAGAAATTACAGGTGCCAATAAAAATCGAAAAGCGGCGTAAAACATCTGCAAAATTAAGAAAGAGGGTAGTTGCCAAGAAACCCACTTTAACAGCCACGGACATCCAGATGCCCGAAATAACAGGGGTTTTGGGGGGATTAGGTGCAATGAAGGGGGGTGAGGGTCTTGGGACTGAAGTGGGGTTTACGATGCCTGAGATTAATTTTTTTGGTGTAAAGAAGCGGAGTGAAAAAGTAGTTTTTATTGTATTAGCAGGTGGTGCATCCACAAAAGGCTCTGATGATTATTCTAGCCCGAAGTCGAGGATGTGTTTTCACACATTAAAAAACCGATTAAATGAAATGGTTTTAGCTCTGCCTGAATACGCGTTATTTAATGCTGCATTTTTCCAGATGGATATGACCACACCATTTTCTACAAACATGTTATTAGCTACCGAATCGAATAAGAAAAAAATGGTTGAGTGGGGATCCACGGTAAATCCTCTACACTTAGAATTAACTTATGGTCCTGAGACGGTTTATGAGGGATTTTGGGAGAGATTTGAACAACTAGATTGGTATGCAGGGGATGTGATGACAAATAATGTACCCCCAATCTATCCCAAATGGTTGTATCGATATAGTCCAGGATCTCATATACTGAAACATTTTATCCCCGGGAGTCGTGATGAAAGGACTTTTGTTCACTGGAATAGAGCCGCATGTTTTGCATTAGAGCAAAAACCGGATACTATTTTTATTCTTACGACTAACTACATTGGTGAAGATGAACAACCGATGACCCAAATGTTAAATGATATTTGCAAAGATATTTACGGAAATGATAGTAGAAAATTCCCTACCTTGAATGTTGTGGTAATGGCAAGAGCGGATGCCGTTCAATATGCGGAACAAAGTTTGAATCGATTTATTCCGATTGTTAACAACTTCCGAGGTCGATATGAATTTATTTTGGATATTCGTGATCACATGACCCGTGAAGAACTAGAAGCGCTTGAGGAGCTTGAAGGCGTTTTTTAATATAAAAATAGGGGTCATCTTTTTTTTGCTATGAGGTTGACACCTATAGCAAATCCTATACATTTTCCCGCTCTTGTCCTCTTCAGATAATGTGGTTTGGATAAGAAAAAATAGAGTAGTGGAACAAGTATTGTGTGTACACGCTTTACCGGTGTGCCCTGTGCTTGTTTGTCTGTTTTTAGTTTGAACAGGCCCACGTAGCTCAGTTGGTAGAGCGCATCCTTGGTAAGGATGAGGTCGGCAGTTCAAATCTGCTCGTGGGCTCCATGAACTGAGAAAAATTTAAAAATTGTTTAACTGAGATAGATCAGGAGGTAAAAGAAGATGGCTAAGGATAAGTTCGAACGGACAAAGCCCCACGTAAATGTGGGAACAATCGGTCACGTAGACCATGGCAAAACGACAACAACTGCGGCAATTACTTGTGTTCAAGGGCACAAGGGCTTGGCGGAGTATGTCCCATACGATTCAGTTGCTAAAGCATCAGAATCTCAGGGGCGTCGTGATTCATCAAAAATTTTGACGATTGCTACGTCGCACGTAGAGTACGAGTCAAACAATCGGCACTACGCTCATGTAGATTGCCCCGGACACGCAGACTATGTGAAGAACATGATCACAGGTGCTGCGCAGATGGATGGCGCGATTCTCGTGGTAGAAGCGCCTTCAGGCCCAATGCCACAGACGCGTGAGCACATTCTGCTAGCCCGTCAGGTTGGGGTTCCGAAGATTGTTGTCTTTCTAAACAAGTGTGACTTGGTTGACGATGAAGAGTTAATTGAGTTAGTTGAGATGGAAATTCAAGAGCTTCTGGCTAAATATGAATTTGAAGAAGATAGCCCAATCATTCGGGGTGCTGCGTTGCCCGCGATTCAGAATCCAGGTGGAACTGAAGCGGAATGCATTCAGCACTTGATGGATGCGTTGGACAGTTGGATTCCTCAGCCCGAGCGCGTAACAGATCAAGACTTCCTACTACCGATTGAGGATATTTTCTCCATTGAAGGTCGGGGAACCGTTGTAACTGGTCGTGTTGAGCGTGGGATCATTAACACAGGTGATGAAATTGAAATCATCGGCATCAAGGATACACAGAAAACAACCTGCACGGGGGTTGAAATGTTCCGTAAGATCCTCGACGAGGGTCAGGCTGGTGATAATGTAGGTATTCTGTTGCGAGGTACGAAGAAAGAAGAAGTGCAGCGAGGACAGGTTTTGGCTAAGCCAGGATCAATCAATCCTCATACCAAGTTTAAAGGTGAAGTGTATGTTCTCTCTAAAGATGAGGGAGGACGTCATACACCCTTCTTCAAGGGATATCGTCCGCAATTCTACTTCCGTACAACGGATGTAACGGGTGACATCACATTACCAGATGGCGTTGAGATGGTTATGCCTGGTGACAACATCACGATGGATGTAGAATTGATCACTCCAATTGCGATGGAGCAGCACATGCGTTTTGCGATTCGTGAAGGCGGCCGTACAGTTGGTGCGGGTCGTGTGACCGAAATTGTTGCTTAATTATTGCAGTTTAAGTGAGTCAGATTGATTAGATCTGACTTCTCTTAAATAAGAGAAAGGCGAATCGCGATGCCAAGAGAAATTATTACGCTTGCTTGTACGGAGTGTGGAGACCGCAATTATACGGGGACCAGAAATAAGAAGCTGGAAACCGAGCGGCGAGAGGTAAAGAAATATTGCCCTCGATTAAAGAAACACACCCTACACCGCGAAACGAAGTAGGAACGGTTTTTTGTAGACAGGTGAGTAGCTCAATTGGCAGAGCACCGGTCTCCAAAACCGGGGGTTAGGGGTTCGACTCCCTTCTCACCTGCCAATTTCAGAAAAGGAAATAAGATGGGCAAATTTAACCAAGGAATCAGTTCATTAAAGACATTCATCTCAGAGGTGAAGGTTGAGTTGGTAAAATGCGCTTGGCCAACCCGCAAAGAGTTGTTGGGTCAGTCAGTCGTTGTGATTGTTGCGGTGATTATTCTCGGCGCTTTTGTCGGGTTGTGCGACGTGGTGAACGTCAATTTGCTCAGTTTAATTATTCGATAAGGAACGGTACGTAAAGATGGCAAAACAATGGTTCATTCTACACGCACTTTCAGGACACGAACTGAAAGTACAAAAGAATATTGCCAGTCGTGTTCAGCAGGAAGAGATGAGTGAGCATATTGGAGACGTTTTGATTCCAGCTGAAAAAGTTTCTGAAGTAAAGCAAGGAAAGAAAAGCACGGTTACGCGTAAATTTTTCCCGGGATACGTGCTTATTCACATCAATTTATTTTCTGAAGAGGGGCATGTTATACCAGAATCTTGGTCATTTGTTCAAAATACACCGGGAGTCATTGGATTTCTAGGTGGAGAGCGGCCGGCGCCGCTGAGCGATGACGAAGTGAATAGCATCGTCAATCAGATTGAAGAGAAGAAAGAGGTGGTCGCACCGAAGATTACGTTTGAGCCAAATGAAACTATCAAGGTGACAGATGGTCCCTTCATGAATTTCAGTGGGATTATCGAGGAAGTGGACCCGGAACGTGGAAAGCTGAAAATATCGGTTTCTATTTTTGGGCGTACGGCGCCTGTAGAACTGGAATATTGGCAAGTAGAGCGCGTAGCGGAATAATTAGGATTTGAGGTAAAGCATGGCAAAAGTAGTTTCAGGATATATCAAGTTGCAGATCCCAGCCGGGCAAGCCAACCCAGCTCCACCAGTGGGCCCAGCATTGGGGCAGCACGGTGTGAATATTATGGAGTTTTGTAAGGCGTATAATGCTGCGACACAGGATCAAGCGGGCATGGTAATTCCGGTTGTGATCACGGTATATGAAGATCGAAGTTTTTCATTTGAGACAAAGAGTCCTCCAGCGGCTGTGCTACTAAAAAAGGCAGCAGGGTTGGCGAAAGGATCCGGCATCCCCAACCGCGATAAGGTTGGAAAAGTTACGCGTGCACAACTCGAAGAGATTGTTGAAACAAAGAAAAATGATTTGAATGCGAGTGATATGGATGCAGCCGTACGAATCATTGCGGGCACGGCGCGCAGCATGGGAATTGAGGTAGAGTAATCATGGGACGTGGAAAGAAATATGTAGCGGTCAGCGAGAAGGTTGATCGTGATACAAATTATGAATTGCACTCAGCGATCTCTTTTTTGAAAGAGAACGCAACAGCTAAGTTTGACGAGACGATTGAGTTTGCGTTTCGAATGGGTGTAGATCCGAGCAAGTCTGATCAAGCTATTCGTTCAACGGTGGCATTACCTCATGGAACGGGTAAAGATGTGCGCGTTATTGTATTTGCAACAGGTGATGCGGCGGAGTCGGCTCGTGAAGCGGGTGCAACAGAAGTGGGGTTTGAAGAGTTGATCAAGAAGGTTCAAGATGGGTGGACCAATTTCGATGCAGCGGTTGCTACACCGGATGCCATGAAAGAAGTGCGGAAAGTTGCACGTGTTCTTGGACCGCGTGGATTAATGCCTAATCCAAAAACAGGTACGGTTTCAGAAGATACAGCTTCGGCGGTTACGCAGTTAAAAGCGGGCCGTGTGGAGTTTCGGATGGATCGGAATGGAAATATTGCAGTTCCATTTGGAAAGCGTTCTTTTGAAGAGGCGGCGTTGTTGGAAAACGCACAAGCGGTTGTGGATGCGCTAAATGTAGCTCGTCCCGCGAGTGCGAAGGGTACATATATTAAACGTTGCACGGTCTCTAGTACGATGGGGCCGGGGTTGCGGATAGCGCTTAAAGAAGTTTCTGCGTAAGCGAAGAAGGGAAGAATCTGATGAAACCGGAAGAAAAAGGAGTTCGTCCAGAAAAAGCAGCGATGGCGGTGGAAATTAGTGAGCGGGTTGAAAACACGCTTTACATGATCATTGCGGACTACAAGGGAATGGATATGCCAACAACGACAGCATTGAAAGATTCCTTACGGGAAAACGGAGCTGAGTATAGCGTGGTAAAGAACCGGATGTTATCTCGGGCGGTCGAAGGAGATATACAAGAGTTGCTTCAAGGGCAGTCTGCTATGATTTATGGTAATGGCGATGTGGTAGAAGTTGCAAAGGTGATTCAATCGTTCACGAAAAAAAATGCGCAACCGGTGATTCGTGGCGGAGTGGTTGAAGGAAAAAGTATTTCAGCTGATGAAGTGAACCAGTTGGCAAAGCTGCCAGCGAAAGAGGTATTGCAGGCAATGTTGCTTGGCACATTGCAAGCACCGAAGGCTCAGTTGGTAGGCGTGATGAATAATAAAGTGTCCAGTTTGGTTTATGTACTAGATGCGGTGCGTAGTAAAAAAGAGCAAGAAGGTTAACGTTGTCGAATAGACAGTTTTTTAATGGAGGT
>DOEU01000116.1 GCA_003532555.1 Verrucomicrobiota bacterium
CGCACTCGTGTTGTGATGTCATGTAATATCATAGCAAATGTTGTTAATATAATTTTGAACTACATGTTCGTATTTGGACGGTTAGGCTTACCTGAGATGGGAATTATTGGGGCGGCCTGGGGAAGTGTTATTAGTTCATGGATTTGTCCCTTGCTGTTTGCAGCACTCTATTTTAGCCCTAAAAATAGATGTGATTTTGATACTTTAGGACAATTGCGTTTTGATAAACCTCTTTTTACAAGAATGCTCCGCTTCGGGGGGCCTTCTGGAGTACATTTTTTTACTGAAGTCGCGGCTTTTAGTGTTTTTGTTTTAATGATCGGAAGACTTGGCCCAGTTGCTCATGTAGCTAGTAATATAGCGCTTAGTATAAATCTAATCGCATTTATGCCGATGATCGGAATGGGGATTGCAGCGTCTATTCTGGTTGGACAATACCTTGGTCGTGATAATTCCAAAGAGGCTGAGCGGATGGGTTGGTTTGCTTTGCGCATTGGTATGGGATATATTGGAGTTATTGGAATTACTTTTATTATCTTTCCAGACATTTATCTAAGGCTTTTCACGGCTGAAAATGCCAATGTTTGTGCAGTTGCACTCAGTGATGCAGTTCAAAAATTACTTATTATGGTGGCTATATGGGGGTTAGCAGATGCGGCCTCTTTAATTCTATCAGGTGCGTTAAAAGGAGCCGGAGATACGCATTTTGTAATGCGATATCAGGCTTGGGCTGCGTGGGGATTTCTTGTTCCTGGTCAAATAGTGATAGTAGCAATTTTAGAAGCTCATTATTTGATAAGTTGGGCGTGGACTTTACTGTATATTATTATCTTGGGCGGAGGTTTTACTATCCGTTTTGCATCTGGCCGCTGGAAAGAAATTAAACTGATTGATCGTCACTCTGTATCTACGCCTCTTGGACCTGGTGCAGATACAGTTAAGAAGATCTAACTTAATTTACGAAATTTTATGCGGGCATTGGTATGTACTCTTCTTCTCAAGATTATTTCCCGCCTCATTAGTTACACATCCTGATAGGAGGACTATAGATAGGTATAAAATAAATTTCATAATTAGAATTTTGCTATAAATAATGCGCTTATTCAATGGTGAATGCATCTTCTATTAAGAAAGTCGGAGTATTCCCGCTCGGGCCTGTAAAGCTTAGAATTATATCCAAAACTTGAACGGGTAGATTTGTGGGTATATTCAAGTCAAACGTGATTAAAAACCTCGTCTGTCTAATAATATTGGAGATGTTATCGGCACTAATGGAACCAACCTCGAACGTATTGATGGGAATTGAGATGCCTTGATTATTTTGGAGTGGTGGGACGGGCCTTCCAAAGTCATCATTATTTAAAGTAATCGTTATGGCAATTGTTTCGCCGGGATGTCCTGATGCAGGATATACGTAAAGGTTAGTTGTTGCCGCATGATTAGCATTGTGCTCAGTCACATCTGAATCATAACCATCGTCATCGTAGGCGTCGGCGCTTTCGATTGTAACTCGATAAAATCCACTTTGAGAATACGTATTAGAATGCATAAATTCAAAATGATGAGAATTTGATGTTATATTAGTGGCAAGCGTGGAGAAACCTTCGTGGAGATTTGTAGAGAATTCGATGTTATAATGACCACCTTCAGCTCCGTCGAATTGTAATTCACAATGATCGGAATGTGTTAGAAGGCTTGCCTCAACTTTAGATTCAGCGCCACCTTCAGCAAATATATTTATATTTTGAGATAAATTGTTTACAGAGCCGCCAGTGGGAGTTCCTTTGTAGGCTCTGCCAACATTATACGGAAAAGTGGGCGTTCCATCATCTTCACATGTTATGAAATATGCGTATGTTCCATTTGGAAAGTCAGGAGTGGTGCAAAATCTACCATTATGCTCATCTAAGTCGTAATCAATACCTTGTGTTAAGCCTAGATCTCCCATGTATTCATAATCTTCTATATAGTGCCCGAGAGGGAATTGTAAGTTAACGGTTGGACCATATTCGGCTGCAGTGAGTGAGTTTATATCATAAATTCTAGAGGCCCAAGCTGGATAGGAGGTTCTATCTATTACGGCTCTCTTTTTATAACCTGAAGTCATGCGTTTAATTCCGCTCTCCATATTGTGAGGATCAGAATATCCGTAAGGCCCGTAAATTGGATAACCATCTGCAACCCAGCCTATTATAGGGGAGTGATTTATTGGAAGACCAACCTTCTCAGTATAGGTGTTATTATTCGTATTATAATTAACATGATCACCAAGAAGGTATCTCAAAGCTGTGGGGTTAGCATGATAATGATATGTGTCAGAGGCCTGGTGTGCATTTGCTGAGTCGAATGTAACACTTTCGTTTTCATAAGCATCTCTATTCCAGAATCCATCACCTCGACCATTACCTCCATTTGGGGAGCCATCAGTTCCGAGATTGTTAATATAAGAAAATGCATCTCGACAGTCGAACATTGCGACTCCATCCACGAAATAACCAATTGCTCCACCAGTTGTTATTTCGTAGTTACTTGGGGATGCTGTTGGCGCTCTCGGAAAGCGATAAATTGCCGCTACATTAGCTGGAAAATTTGGAAATATATTTGTATCAGATTCATTTAAATACCAAGGGCCCATGATATGATGCCCTAGTCCAGTTGTCCGTATATAAACCCAGTTTGAGGAATAAGAAACTTCATTTACACCTGAGTAGGTTGGAAGAGATTGCACGCCGGTGCCATGATTCCAAGTGTGCACTTCATTATGATTATCTTCGTCACTTGAAGATTCAAATAATTCTGCATATGTGCTCGATTGATCAATAAGCCATGAGTAGAGAAGAGGCTCTGCGAAAGTTGGAATACAAAACATTATTAACAGAAATATTTTCAATCTTATCCTCTCTGACAAATCTTAGACTAATAAGTGAGGGCTCTTCTTATAATTTCTTCGACGGACATTTCAGGGGTCAATTCTTTTGCAATAGCCTTAACTTTTTTAGCTGCAATATCTGTTGGCTGACCAAGCGCCTGAAGTGCGAGTGCAGCATCTCGTAGGCGACTATCACCTTCAGGCTCTTCGCTTGTAGAAAAGGCCTCAAGTTGGTCCCCTTTCCCAACCCGATCTCTGAGCTCAACAATAATGCGTTCAGCGCTTTTTTTCCCAATGCCAGAGATAGAGCAGAGAGTCTTAATATCACCAGTGGTAATTGCACGTCGCATTTCACTGACAGGAAGCCCTGAAAGGGCGGCGATTGCAATCTTTGGGCCGACTCCATTGATAGTGATTAAACTAGTAAACATTTCTCGTTCGCTTTCGCTTGCGAACCCATAAAGCTTTTGGTCAGCCTCAGTGATGTGATGATGAATCAACAAGCGGCATGTTTTATTTTGTTCTGGGATTCGCTCAAAACTACTCAGCGGAATGATGACTTCGTAGCCAACCCCGCCGCAGTTTATAACAATACGAGCAAGCTCTTTAACTTCTAGAGACCCTTCAAGGAATGCAATCATGTTTCGAACATTAGCGAAAAGAACCTCTTTATTGCAATGGTTGTGATTGCTTTTCCTTATTAAAAGACTATCTTGCGCCGGTCTTTCAGAGGAGTTAAATGGAATTACGAAATATAGCTATAATAGCACACGTTGATCACGGGAAAACTACGCTTGTCGATGAGATTATAAAGCAGGCGGATTTATTTCGTGATAACGAAGCTATGCAGACATGTCTATTGGACAGTAATGACCTTGAGCGTGAGCGGGGGATTACAATTCTATCCAAAAACATTAGCGTTAATTATCGGGGAGCCAAAATTAATGTCATCGACACGCCTGGGCACAGTGACTTTGGCGGTCAAGTAGAACGAGTCTTGAACTTAGCGGATGGAGTTTTACTGCTCGTTGATGCGGCGGAGGGCCCTATGCCTCAAACCCGCTTTGTTTTGGACAAAGCTCTTCAGTTAGGTCTTCAACCAATAGTTGTAATTAATAAAATTGATAAGCCAGATGCCCGTCCAGATACTGTGCATGACTTAGTTTTTGATCTCTTTGTTGAGTTAGATGCAAATGATGAACAGCTAGATTTTCCTTTACTCTATTGTAGTGGCAAGGATGGATGGGCAGCCCGTAATTTAGATGCACCGCGGGAATCTATGATACCCCTAATGGATGCGGTATTAGATGATATTCCATCTCCTATCTTACGAGAGGGGCCTGCTCAAATGCAGGTCACATCGATCGATTACAATGACTATGTTGGACGTATTGGTATTGGACGTGTTTTTAGAGGATCCATAGGTGTGAAGAATGCATTAATGCATATTCGGCAGGATGGTTCACTGCAATCGGCGCGTTTAAAGCAACTTTATACATTTGAGGGGTTAGGCCGTAGTGAGGTGGAGTCAGTTCCTTGCGGTGATCTGTGTGCCGTTGTAGGGATTTCGGATATTGATATTGGGGATTGTTTGTGTGCAGAGGAAGCTCCAGAGGCCTTACCTCCTATTAAAGTAGATGAGCCTACGCTTTCCATGACATTTAGTGTGAATGACTCACCATTCTATGGCCAAGATGGAGAGTTCGTAACTAGCCGACATTTACGCGATCGTCTTTTCAAGGAGACAGAACGGGATGTAGCTTTACGCGTTGAGGAAATGGATGGCGATGCGTTCAAAGTAAGCGGGCGTGGAGTCTTGCATCTCTCAATTTTGATTGAAAATATGCGCCGCGAAGGATTTGAGATGTCTGTGGCTCAGCCGCAAGTTATTTTCAAAGAAGTCGACGGTAAAAGACAAGAGCCTGTAGAGCTTTTACATGTAGATGTGCCCGATGAGCATTCAGGCAAGATTATCGAAGTCGCAGGAGTGCGTCGTGGAGAAATGGTAGATATGCAGATCCACGGCAATCGTAAAACCATCCAATTCCATATTCCAACTCGGGGCCTTATTGGATTACGTTCGAAGATGTTAACGGCATCAGCAGGAGAGGCTATTGTGACCCATAGATTTCTTCGTTATGAACCTTTTAAAGGTGAGGTTGCGCAGAGGTTAAATGGAGTTTTAATATCCCAAGGTAAAGGCCCCTCTGTTGCATTTGCGATAGATGGATTACAGCAGAGAGGAATCTTTTTTGTAAATCCAGGCGAGGACTGTTACGAAGGAATGGTGGTGGCAGAACATTGTCTAGATAATGATTTGGTAGTAAATCTGCAAAAAGCTAAACAGTTAACCAATGTAAGAGCCAGTGGAACGGATCGTGCGATGAAGATTGCTCCTGCGCAGGTAAAAAGTCTTGAAGAAGCCTTGGAGTATATAGATGGAGAAGAGTTAGTAGAAATTACACCAGGATCTATCCGGATGCGTAAAAAATTATTAACTGAGAATGAGCGAAAGCGT
>DOEU01000089.1:0-964 GCA_003532555.1 Verrucomicrobiota bacterium
TGACCTCTTCCTTTAATTCACCGGATGATATAGAAGGCTCTTTTTTGGTTCGTGCGCAGGTTGAAGTTTCTGAAAATGGACGGGTGAAACATCTCTTTGTTGAATCACCGATTGAAAATCGATTCTGGAATCAAGCAGTGGTTCGTGCTTTGTATGCCATGAAATTTGAAGCTGGTTCTCGGGAGTTGGGTTGGGTTGAAGTGCGGAGTAGATCTTCAAAGGAGATTCCATGAATCTTTCGTTATCTTTGCTGATCATGTTACTTCTTTCTCTTCCTTTGATGGGGATTGGTTTATTGGCATTATACGAACGTTTGCGTTCGTCATATCGACCACTAAAGGAGCGTGAACATGTTCATTTTTGTTCAAGATGCGAACATGTATATTCGGTTTCGAATCGGCGACCTATGAATAAATGTCCGCGGTGTAAGCAACTAAACAAGGCTATAATTTTAAATTAATTACTTTTAATATATATTAATAATAGATTTTAACCGAAACGGTCAGGTGAGAGGTCCACCAGGTGTATCTTGAATGATGGTATCAACTTTCTCTTGTTTGGTTTTAGGAAAATCAACCATGTGATGTAACCCGCGGCTCTCTTTGCGAGTGAGTGCACTACGAATGATAAGTTCTGCTACATCGGCTAAGTTTCGTAGTTCAAGAAGATCGGAGGTGACAAGATAGTCGCCATAATACTGCTTGATCTCTTTGCGTAAATTTTGAATTCGTGCTCGGGCTCGATTGAGTCGTCGTTCTGTTCGTACAATACCGACATAATCCCACATACATGTTCGTACTTCATTCCAGTTGTGTTCTACAACGACAGCTTCATCTGAGGAGACCGCAACGCCTTTTTTCCAGCTGGGGATGGTGATGTCGAAATTTTCTTTACGGTAGTCTTTGTGCATAGCTTGTGCAGCTTGATGTCCGCAGACGGTCGCTTCAAGTAGAGAGTTGCTGGC
>DOEU01000089.1:1291-3990 GCA_003532555.1 Verrucomicrobiota bacterium
AGTCGATTGGCTCCATGTAGACCGGTATTGGCGGTTTCTCCTGCGGAAAAGAGACCAGATAACGCTGTTTTCCCGTCTACATCGGCAGCGATTCCTCCGCATGAGTAGTGGGCGGCGGGTACGACGGGAATGGGGTCAGTCGCCATGTTAATACCATAGTGCAGGCAGGCGGCAAATAGATTCGGAAAGCGTTCTTGTAAAAAGGTTTCTGAACGATGCGTAATGTCTAGGTAGACGTAGGGATCTCCGTTTATTTTCATAACCGAATCAATGGCGCGGGCGGTGATATCGCGGGTCGCGAGTGAACCTCTGGGGTCGTAGGTTTCCATAAAGGCATTGCCGCGTAGATCCATTAGTTTAGCTCCTTCACCTCGGACGGCTTCTGAGATAAGGAATGATTTTGCGTCGGAATGGTAGAGGCAGGTGGGATGGAATTGGATGAATTCCATATTACGAATGGGGAGTCCAGCTCGCCATGCCATGGCGATGCCGTCGCCGGTAGCAACATCGGGATTAGAGGTATAGGGATAGACTTTGCCTACTCCACCACAGGCTAGGAGTGTGGCGCCTGCTTGAATGGAGATAATTTTATTGGCAGTTCGATCAAGAAAATAGGCTCCGATACAATGGTTTGGACCTTTTATTTTCAGCCAGCTAGTAGTGATTAGATCAATCGCCATGACGTTTTCAAGGAGTGTGATATTCGGGTTTTCTTTTACCGATTCTTGCAGGGTGTGCATGATGGCTTTTCCGGTTATATCACCGCAGTGCAGAATACGCCGGTGGGAATGACCTCCTTCTTTACCGAGGTCGTATTCAGTTTCTTTTCCTTTTCGGAGATCAAATTTTAGACCTAATTCTTCAAGAGATCTGATGCGGTCTTGTCCGTGGGATACGATTTCTTGCGTGATATCTTCTTTTGAGAGGCCGCATCCGGAGTTGAGGGTGTCGCTGATGTGATCATCGGATGAGTCGTCAGGATCCATTACACAGGCGATTCCGCCCTGTGCATAAAAACTATTTGATTCTATGGCTGCGACCTTTGTGGCGACAAGTACGTGGCCGTATTGGCTGAGTTCAATGGCAGCGGAGAGGCCGGCTAAACCGCTACCGATGACGAGATAATCATAAACTTTATTTTCTGTATTCATTCCGTAGTTTATTCGCCTCATTTGAGGGGAACTTTCATCTAGTCAGATGCCGTATGTTTCATTTCTTCTTGAAGGCGTTCTTCGAGGTCGAACTGATTTAGGGCGTGCAATGTTTCGTCGAGGTCGCCTTCCATGACACGATCGAGTTTATAGATTGTTAAATTGATACGGTGATCGGTAAGTCGATTTTGCGGAAAATTATAGGTGCGAATTTTTTCAGATCGATCGCCTGATCCAACCATTGATTTGCGTTGAGAGGCTTCTTCCTCGGCTTTTTTTCTTTGCTGTTCATCGAAGAGTTTGGCACGGAGCATTTTCATGGCTGCAGCTTTATTTTTATGTTGTGAGCGTTCGTCCTGGCACTGGACGACTACACCAGTTGGAACGTGGGTGATGCGGATGGCGGAGTCGGTGGTGTTGACATGTTGCCCGCCTGCGCCAGATGCACGATAGGTATCTATGCGTAGATCTTCATTTTTGACTTCGATGTCGACCTCTTCGGCTTCGGCTAGCACGGCGACGGTAGCGGCGGATGTATGAACACGTCCTTGAGTTTCGGTTTGAGGTACGCGTTGAACGCGGTGGGTTCCTCCTTCGTATTTCAAGCTTTTATACACTTCGTCTCCCTCGACGGAGAAGGAGACTTCTTTATAGCCACCTGATTCGGAGGGATTGGCATCCATCATGGAATGCTTCCACCCCTTTAGGTCAAAATACCGTGTGTACATGCGGTAGAGATCTCCGCAAAAAATACCGGCCTCGTCGCCGCCGGTTCCGGCGCGAATTTCAATGATTACATTGCGGTTATCAACAGGATCGGGGGGGAGCAGGGCTAGGCGCATATTCCGTTCGGCTGTAGGTAATTTTTCTTCCGCTTCTTCTTTTTCAAGCTGTGCAAGTTCTTTGAGCTCTTCTTCACAATCGGTATCGTTTAATAATGTTTGGCTCTCTTCAATCGTCTGCATGAGTTGCCAGAGTTGTCCGGCGAAAGTGGCTATTTTTTTTTGATGAGCATACTCACGCATACATTGCTTCATTTTGTTGGGATCAGAGGAAATCTCGGGTCGTGACATCGTTGCTTCGAGCTGTTGAATTTGCTCGTTGATCTGATCAAGATAACTGGCGTCAATTTTCATAAAGGTGTCGCAGGGGTTAGGGTGTGGGCACAAAAAAGCCGAACACGGTTGGGGTGTTCAGCTACGTTAGAAGTAAAGGCTAATAGGTGCCTTCTGTAAAGCGCTTCTTAAAGCGGTCTACACGACCTTCTGTATCGATGAATTTAGCCTGACCGGTAAAGAAGGGATGGCAGGCAGAGCATGTGTTTACATGCATTTCTTTGACGGTTGAACGTGTTTGGAAAACATTTCCACACGCACAACTTACGGTTGCTAATTGATAATTTGGATGAATTTCGCTTTTCATGCTTAAAACCTCTGTCTCTTTAAGGGGGTGTTTTCTAGCGAAACAAGGCTAGGTTGTGCAAGATTTAGTTCATTCTTTTTATGAGTTTGATCTTTGATGGTTTTCGAATGTCTGAGAGATTTTTTT
>DOEU01000089.1:4400-7448 GCA_003532555.1 Verrucomicrobiota bacterium
ATCTGGGGGTGAAACGCGTGGATTAACGGTTAGTCAGCTTAATCGATTGAACCCAAAGGAGGAGAGTACCAGTCATTTATTGAGTGTTTGTCGAGAGTTGCTCAGAAATGAACAACATGCAGATGTTGTTCATTTTTTGGAAGAGGCGGTGTTTCGGCTAGAGGATGACCCGGAGAAAAAAGCGCAGCAAACGTTAGCGTTTTCTATTTTTCAATTAGCGGATTGCTTTATGAAGCTGGGTGATTATCAGCGAGCGGCTGAGGGGTTTCGTCGATTTGCAGATCTTTTTGATTTAGATCCGCAGCGGAATGATGCTCGATTGTTGGCTTCCGAATGTTTTAGTTTGGTCGGTTTTTGGGCGGAGGCAGAAGCGGAGGCAGAGCATGTGTTGAAAGATATGCTACTTGAGGATGAGATGGAGCGATCGGCACTTCGTCTTTTTGCAGAGGCCTGTTTTGAGCAAAAAAAATGGGCGGATTCGATAGAGCCTCTTCGAAAATTATTTCGATTTTCACAGAGCGATGAGGATCGATCTCGGGCATCGGTTATGTTGGTTACTTCCTATGCTCGGTTAAATCAGTTTGCAGAGTTGTTTCAATTTCTACCGTATTGCAATCGATTATCTCGACATGAGTTGGCATTGAATGTGGCGCTGCTTGAAGCGGGTGACTATCAATATAATCAAGCAGCTTTTTCTGAGGCGTTGTTATTATATCGTGAAGTTGTTTCTCGAGAAGAAATTAGAATTTATCAGGGACATCGCTTGCAGTTCTTGGATCAACAGATTGTTGCGTTTCGTCCTGGTATGGGTCGTAGTTTGACCGTGCATCAGGCGGAACAGCTGGAAATAGAGAAGAAAGTGGCGGCTCAGTTGGTTCGGATAGAGCAGGTTGAGCAGTTTATCGATTATGATGTTGAGCTACTCTTGCGAATGGGACAGGCCGCGCATCAATTGCAACGGCATTGGCTAACATTTACTCTTTATCAGGCTTTGATCGAGCGATATCCAGATTCTGAAGTTGCTGATCGAGCTCATTATGCGTCGTTTACGGTATTGCTTGATGAGGCAGAGTGGTTGTTGGCGAAACAGGAGGGATATGCCTATTTCCATGAAAGGCCGGAAGGGCTGTTTTGGGATGATATAGCCTTAAATTTACTACAGTTGCACATGCAGGAGGAGCAGTGGGATGCTGCGCTTACATTAGGATTGGACGTGCGGGAAGAGCGATTGGATTATCGATATGCAGATCAACTGGGATATCTGCTGGGGTATATTTATTTCAAGCAGTTTGATTTTACATCTGCATTAAACCATTTTTCGGAGGTTCTAGATCGGCATCCAACGAGTTCCATACGGGAGACCGTTTCTTTTTGGCAGGGGCTGACTCATCTTTATTTGACCCAATTTGATAAGGCAATAGTCTCTTTTCATGCCTTTCTGGCAGAACCCGCTTTTGTAGATGCTTCATTGAGAGAAGAGGTGCTGTATCGGTTGGGAATGAGTCAGTTTGGAGCGGCTTTATATGCAGAGGCAGAACAAACGTTTCTTGATTTTATTGAACAGTATCCTGAAGGAAGGTTGACTTCAGAGGCATTTGCGATGATGGGAGACCTCCGTGCTGCTGAAGGGTCTCTTGAGGAGGGGATTGCTTGGTATGAGCGTGCATTAAGATCGGCAGAGGGATTAGATCAATATAATTATCCTTTTTTCCAGCGGGCGAAGGTGTGGAAGTTGCAAAATGCGCATGAAAGTATTGTAGATCATATGCTGGTCTATCTGGAACATTGGAAGGAGCAAGCGGATTTGGTGCGGGCCGTTTCGATGAGCATGGATGCATATGAGGCGATGAATGATTATCCGAAGGCGTTGAGTTTATTGCTAGATTGCTTGGAAGAGTTTGGGGATGATCCAGAGCGAGTGGGAGTGGATCGCTTACAAGAACGGTTGATTGCAGATTATAGAAAAGCATCTTTGTTGGCTTATCAGGATGTCATTCTTGAATGGGTGGCCGAACGATTGAAACAGATGGAAGCAGAGAGTGAGGTGTTAGCGCTTCGCTATCATACGGTTATGGCGTCGCTGGAAAGCGTGGAGGCTCGTGAGCTACATTTAAATGTTTTATTAAAAGAACGTGCGGTAAAACTGGCGGGACCTTTGGGATTGTCGTTGATTGCAGAATATGCGTTGGAAAAAAATCGATATGATTTAGTTCTATTGGCCGAGCAGCAAATCTTGAATCGTGATGATCGTACTCTTTCTGGTTTGGAAGTTCGGGTGGCGGCATTGGATGCCCGCATGGGTTTGCAGGACTATGAAAGTATTAATACCCTTAGTTTACAGATGATAGAAGAGTATGGGTATGGAACCCCTTTAACGGGGATAGCGCGATTGCGTGCAGGAGATGCACTACGCTTTAAGGGTCGTTATAAAGAGGCGATTGACGTATATGAAGAGATTCTTACGACGCGAGAATGGCGTGGTGAGTTGACGCCGGAGGTGCTGTTTTGGATGGGATCTTGTCGACAAGCATTAGGGCAGTGGGCGGAGGCATTTGCTTACTACCAGCGTATTTATGTTCTTTATGGAGGCTATCCAGCTTGGGTGGTAAAAGCATACATGGAAAGTATGGTTTGTTTGGAGGCATTAGGTGGACGAGAAGAGGAGTTGCTTCAAACCTGCCAAGAAATGATTTCGATTCCGGCATTAGCCACATTTCCCGAAACCGATTATGCGCGTGATCGGTTAAACCGATTGAGTGGAGAAGTCTTGCCATGAAAAAGAAATTCTTAATTTTGGTTTATTTGCTCACGCTTCAATCAACATTTGCGGTTTATGAGGTAGATGTAATTTTAAAAAACGGGGCGGTTTTAAAAGCTAATCAGCTTCTTTTACAGGGTGATCGTATTGGGATGAATGGGGGACGTCCTCCGATTGCAACAAATGCGATTGAGCGGCTGGAATTTCGGTTTCGTGAATTAAGTCCTGAGTTGTGCGCATCGTTATATTCAAGTGGAAGAATGGCGAGTTTGTGTGGGCGGCTTGATCAG
>DOEU01000080.1 GCA_003532555.1 Verrucomicrobiota bacterium
GATGGATGGCAGCGAGAACGTCCAGATGAATGGTTATCAAATGGATATCCATGGGAATTAATTCGGCCGGAATATACGATGCCTGTATGCGTGTATGGTCATTTGCGTAAAAACTATCAGCCTGGACGCGGGGATGAAGATGTATGGGATGGATTTCAGGTTTTTGAGGCGGTGCCATATGATGTTCCCGTTATTGGCTATCACGTGAATACAGTTAATATGTTACGGCTTTGGAAGTCACAACCTTCGGAAGGATTTCGATTAGATGTATTCAATCAAGGTGATTATGTGCGAGCGGTTGAAGAGAAAAATTGGGCTGAAAACGTCTCTAAAGTACTCTACCCTTCCGATTTCACATATGCTGGGAAAGAACTACGTTTAATTCAGGAGTACTTTCTAGCATCTTGTTCAGTGCGCGATATTTTGCGTCGATACAAAAAAAATCATAGTACATTTGATGACTTACCTGCAAAAAATGTAATCCAATTAAATGACACCCACCCTACGCTGGCCATTGTTGAGCTTATGCGTCTTTTACATGACGAAGAACAGATTCCTTGGAATCGTGCATGGGAAATTACGACTCAAACCTTCTGTTACACCAATCACACGCTCTTAGCGGAAGCTTTGGAAAAATGGAGTGTAGATCTTCTAACAAGGGTCTTACCACGCCATATGCAAATCATATTTGAGATTAATCATCGCTTTCTGCAACAGATCGAAATTCAACTGCCGGGGCAAAGTGAAAAAATACGGGATCTCTCTATTATTGAAGAGGGAGATGATCAAATGGTTCGCATGGCTAATTTGTGTGTAGTTGGATCAAATCGTGTCAATGGAGTTTCTGCACTACATTCAGAGTTACTCCGTACTCAAACAATGCCTGCCTTTGATGAGGTTTATCCTAGTAAATTTTGTAATGTAACCAATGGAATTACGCACCGAAGATGGCTTATTAAATCAAATCCTGAACTTTCCGAGTTGATCTCTACTCATATTGGAAACGACTGGAAGTACGACCTAAATGCCCTAAAAGAGTTCGAGAAATTAAGTCACGATAAATCGGTTCAAAATGCTTTCTTAGCTATTAAAAAAGCGAAAAAAGAAGAGCTGGCGACCTACATTAAAGAGATTACCGGTTATTCCGTTCATCCAGACTCTATTTTCGACGTCCAAATTAAACGGTTACATATGTATAAACGCCAATTGTTAAAGGCGATGCATATTATATATCTCTATCAGAAAATTAAAGATGACCCCTCGATTGAGATGCAGTCGCGTACCTTTATCTTTGCTGCCAAAGCGGCACCTGCATATTTGATCGCGAAATCGGTAATTAAGCTAATTAATACGATGGCAGAACATATAAATAATGATGCTGATGTGGCAGGACGTTTAAAAATTATCTTCTTACCGGATTACAATGTTTCCTTGGCTGAGAAAATTATACCTGCTGCGGATGTATCTGAGCAAATCTCAACCGCGGGTCTTGAAGCATCTGGAACAGGCAACATGAAGCTTTCTCTGAATGGAGCACTTACGGTTGGTACATGGGATGGAGCCAATATTGAGATTGCTCAGCATGTGGGTGAAGAAAATGTTTTCATTTTTGGTAAGCGCACCGAAGAGCTGCAAAAAATGCGAGAAGAGGGATATGATCCGAGGAAAGTTGCCGAATCTTCACAAGATCTGATGAGGGTATTAGAAGTAATTCGAGATAATGATTTTAATAAAAACAGTCCAGATCTATTCAAAGAACTCTATTATGAATTAACCGATCATGGTGATTTCTATTTCTATTTGGCTGATTTTGATGAGTATATTAAGTGTAATGATGCCGTTGATGCGCTCTATAAAGAACCTAACCAGTGGGCTGAGAAAGCTTTATTGAACGTAGCTCGCATGTCGTGGTTCAGCTCGGATCGATCAATTCAAGATTACAGTGATCAGATTTGGCATCTTGAAAAAACCCCTATCGATTTAGATCAGGCATTAGAATAAACTGTTTGAAGTCACTATTGCAGGTGTTCTGCTAGTAACGTGGTTCGATTCCTTGAGAGCGTCTGGGAAACGGCTAACTGTAACGCTTTTTTTGTGCCAACTAGTATCGCTAATTTTGTTGCACGCGTTATCGCGGTATATATTAGGGTGCGTTGAAGCATAATGTAATGCTGTGTATGTAGCGGAATGATAACTGCTGGATATTCACTTCCCTGACTCTTATGAATCGTGATGGCATAGGCGTGGAGCAGAGAGTCTAGTTCTCGAACATCAAATAGAATAGAACGATCATCAAAACGAATCGTTACTTCAGAGGCTTCAAGATCAATACGTTCGATATGACCCAAATCTCCATTATAGATCCCTTTGTCATAATCATTTTCGGTCTGCATTACGCGATCTCCATGACGAAAGATAGTGCCAAAACGTTCAATCTGATCGCCGATTGGATTTAATGCTTGTTGCATAGTTGCATTTAGATTTTGGGCGCCTAAAGCTCCTTTTTGCATGGGCGTTAAGATTTGAATATCTTCCATTGGTTTCATTCCAAATCGTTTTGGAATCGAATCACGAACCAGTTTCCCAATCATTGCAACAGCGGTTTCTGGCTCTTCGGTTTCAATGAAATAACAGTCTGAAGGATCACCATCTTTTGGAAATTTCGGTAAATTTCCCTGATTAATGGCATGAGCGTTGGTAATAATTTTACTTTTTGCCGCTTGCCTAAATACATCGCTTAACTGCGAAACCGTAAACTGATTTGATGAGATGATATCTTGTAGAATTCGTCCAGGTCCCACGGAAGGGAGCTGGTCAGCATCGCCTACAAATAAAATAGCAGCATGAAGAGGAACTGCGCTAACAAGTTGATTAGCCAACAGAAGATCAACCATACTGCACTCATCAATAATTAATATATCGCACTCCAATGGATTATCGGCACGGTGAACAAACCCACCCGAACCCGGATTATATTGCAAGAGCCGATGAATGGTTTTTGCCTCCATACCGGTACTTTCACTCATTCTTTTTGCCGCACGCCCTGTAGGGGCACAGCAAAGTACTCTCATTTTTTTTGCACGCAGAACCATTAATATGGATTGAACCAGAGTGGTTTTTCCAACTCCCGGACCTCCGGTAATTACAGCAACTTTAGAAAGGATTGACTGACGTAATGCTCTTTGCTGTGAAGCGGCCAGTTCGAAGCCGCTTCGTTCAGCTACCCAATCAATCGCACGATCCAAATCAATTTTCGGACAAGGATGTTCACCCCTATAAATCTGTTTAAGGCGATCTGCCAATTCGCATTCAGCTTGATAGAGCGCGGGTAAATAAATAAGCAGGCCTTTTGAGGCGGTATCGACTGAAATAAGTTGTCCGGCTTGAATAGAAGCATCTAGGGACGATGCCAAGAGTGATATATCAACCTCTAATAATTCGGCGGTTTTCGAAATAAGGTCATTTCTAGGGTAAGCACAATGACCCTGTTGCATGATTTCGTGCAACGTATATTCTAAACCAGCACGAGCACGCAGAGGATCATCTTTTTTAATACCAAGTTTCATTGCAATACCATCTGCCATTAAAAA
>DOEU01000081.1 GCA_003532555.1 Verrucomicrobiota bacterium
GCACGCTTGGAAAGCGTGTGTGCGCTTAATCGCGTACCGAGGGTTCGAATCCCTCTCTCTCCGCCATTATTCTTTAAAGGGAGTTTAGCCGATGATTGATCCATCTTGGGAAGTAGATGTTCCATCCGTTCTAGCGATGGAGTCGGTTCGAATGATCGATATTCGAACGGATAACGAAGTTGCATGCGCTCCATTGGTGGGTGCGTATGAACATATTCCCATGGATCGCTTGCTCAATGAGCCCGAGATGATCAAGTCTGGTGAGGTTACTATTCTTGTTTGTGCGGCTGGCATACGATCCGGCATGGCAACAGAATGGTTTCGGAAACAGGGTGTGGATACGGTTTACTCTCTATTGGGCGGACAGCCTGTTTGGAATCAAATTAATTCCATGAATTAAGTAAACAGAGCATTGACGCTACTCTGTTCCTAGAGATATGTTTACCAAATGCATAAAGTTTTTATCTTTATTATTCAGCTGCTGGTTGTTTCGATTTGTTGCAAAGCTGCGGAAGAGACGCTCGACGAGCGTAAGAAGCGGATTATGAGAAAATATGCACCTATGAAAACCATCATTATGCAGAGTAATATGGAAGTGGTAAGTGTGTCCAATGAGGATGAACGTGTGATTGCCTCTGAAATTATGCAGGTGGAAGATTTGCAATTTGAACGAGAAGAGCCTAGACAGAGGATTAGTCCGCCCATAGTTCGCTCAAACTCACAACTAAATCAGTCGAATTGGTTGCGTGATTCGGAAGAGATAGATCTTGAAGAAAACATTGATTTACAAGGAGGTTACGGGACTATATTTGGTGTTCCTGATGAGAAGACTGAGCGTAAAGCTTCTCGTGAACATATCTATCAATCTCGTCAACGGGGACCGCGGAAAGATATATTTGGCTTTAACGCTCCTGAAGAGGGGGCTTCAGACGACAGAGGCTTTTCAAGAGGTTCTTACATAGGAGCACAAGAGGTATCACGCGCTCAATGGGGAGCTCCCATCGAGCAGCAGTCCTTTTTAGAGCGATCGGCTTATCTATCGCCCCATACAAGAGAGCGGACAAGCCAGTATGGTCAAAGTGAAAAAGATCCACGCATCCGATCGATCGATCGGACGCCCTCCACCGAGTTGTTTAACCGTCCAGTCTTTATGAAACCTTTGTCGCAATCCACAGAAACCTTTTCCCGGCCTCAAGCAGATTTTACACCTCGTGTACAAATTCAGCGGAATAATGCAGGCAATAATAATCGTGATTTAGAGCTATTTATTGAGCAAAATAAACGTTAATGCCGCTCTTGATAATTGATCAGAGTGTTGTCCACAAAGATCAATTCGTAGTGGTTTTGCTTAATAGACATATTCGGCTGTAGATAAGAGTGCAATAAGTGGGGCTTTCCCAAGTTGGGAAATTCGGATTGCAGTTTGATAGGTTCGATATAGGAATAAACAAAGACCATAGCGGCTTCTCGGGAGACGATCGATGTAGGCTCCCCGATCTTCTCTTTAACTTGTTCTGAACTCATTCCCGCGGAGAGTTCCGATAGAAGCCATGGTTTAAAAACCGTTTGACAGCCATTTAATAGCAGCAATAAACCAAGTCCGAATAATGATTTTATCATTAAGTTATTTTAAAGACTGAATATAGAAATGCAATTTTAAGAAACGGCTATTCCGCTGGAGTCGTCATCTGTAGCATCTTCTTCATTGGAACAAGTTGAAGCATCCTCCTCCTCATCCACTTCTGGCGTTTCCGCAACCAGCGTTTCTTCGGGCGGCGGTTCGACGGGTTCAGGCAGAGTTCCATATTTTAAAATATGGGCTACTTCTTCCGCATCTAAAACTTCTTTTTCTATCAAAATTTCAGAAAGATCAATCAGTTCTTTTTTGCGCTCGACCAACAAGTTCATGCAGGTGTCGTATGATTCGACTAGAATCCGTTGGACCTCTTCATCGATTAAGTTAGCGGTGGTTTCACTGTGATCTTGTGATCCGGTCATGCCTTGGCCCATGAAGATCGGCTCTTGGCTGCTGCTTAGATTTTGAGGCCCCACTTTTTTACTCATGCCATATTCACAGACCATGGCTCGAGCGATTGCTGTTGAGCGTTCAATATCGTTGTACGCACCGGTGGTGATATCTCCAAAAATAAGCTCTTCAGCTGCCCGACCGCCCATGAAGGCAACGAGATCAGCCTCTAGCTTTTTCTGTGATTGTGTATATCGATCTTTTGTTGGCAATTGCATGGTTGCACCTAGCGCGCGCCCACGAGGGATGATGGTCACTTTATGAATGGGTTCACATTCTTCCATGTAGTGCATGGCGATTGCATGACCGGCTTCATGGTAAGCAGTTAATTTTTTCTCATCATCATCCAGAGCATGGCTCCGTCGTTCACGACCCCAAATCACTTTATCACGAGCTTCCTCTAAATCTTGCTGTTCAACAAAATCAGCCTGACGACGAGAAGCAAGTAGTGCGGCTTCATTCACTAGGTTGGCAAGGTCGGCTCCTGAAAAGCCGGGGGTTCCTCGGGCGGTTTTTTCGAGTTCTACCTGATCTGAAAGACGGATGTTGCGAACATGAATGTTGAGAATTTGTTCGCGCCCTTTCAGGCTTGGTAGATCGACCGTTACCTGCCGGTCAAAACGACCCGGACGAAGAAGGGCTTGGTCAAGTACATCGGGCCGGTTGGTGGCTGCGATGATGATGATACCTTCTTGTGTATCGAACCCATCCATTTCAACAAGAAGAGCGTTTAAAGTTTGTTCGCGTTCGTCATGACCTCCACCGATCCCGCTGAAGCGACTTCTGCCGACTGCATCGATTTCGTCAATAAAGATAATACAAGGAGCATTCTTTTTTCCTTGTTCAAACATATCGCGAACACGCGAGGCTCCGATCCCCACAAACATTTCGACAAAATCGGACCCACTAATCGTAAAAAATGGGACATCGGCTTCACCGGCCACGGCTTTTGCAAGTAATGTTTTCCCTGTTCCAGGAGGACCGCAGAGTAGCACGCCTTTTGGCATTTTTCCGCCAAGCTTCTGAAATTGTTTTGGATCTTTAAGGAACTCAACCACTTCAAGTAACTCTTCTTTGGCTTCGTCGACACCTGCGACTTGCGAGAAGGTAATTTTATTTTTATCGTGGGTAAGTAGTTTTGCGCGACTTTTTCCAAAGCTCATAGCTCCTCGGCCAGAATTTTTCATTTGTCGGATAAAGAAAAAGTAAATTAAACCAAATATCAGGAGGAAGGGAATGAGGTTAGCTAAGATAGAGACCATTAAGGTACGAGGTCTTTTAACAGTTACCTGAACGCTGTTCTCTTCTAGCATCTCCATCAGCTTATCGGTCAGTATTATTTCGGTTCGGAAGCGAGTTGAGCCGGCAGCATTTATATCCTTGGATTCACCTAGAATGTGGTGATTCCCTGCTCCATCATGTGCGACATCGACTTTAGAAACGCGTCCGCTTTTAACTAACTTAACAAAATCGGAGTAATCGATCTCTCCATTGTTTTTTGATGAGTCTGAAAAAAGATACATAGCGGTAAGAAAGACTGCCATTAATAGGAAGGATATAGCCATGCCCCTAGCAGGCATCGGAGGAGGCCCTTTACGAGGTGTAATGGGCTTTTCTTTTTTAGATGAATCAGATTTTTTCTTTGTTGTCATAATTTCCTCAATGAAAAGGTCGGTAAAATTATCATTGCCCTTACGAAAAGGCAGTAAGTTTAATTAGGTTTCTACGTGTTGAGAAAGAGTAAGGTGAAGGGCTGTTTCGTGAGGAGCGGAGATTTTCCAGTCGGATGCAATGCAGTAGCCCGGTACCCAAATAATTTCATTTTCACAACAGACGACGGGAATAAAGGCGCGTTGAGAGGCGGGGATTTTTTGGTCTACCAAGATGTCTTGTAGTCTACGGTGCCCTTTCATTCCAAGGGGTTGAAAAAGATCACCCGGTTGAGCGGAGCGAACGCGGAGGGTTCGTTGAGCTAGCTTCTCACTTGAAATGGAGGCGGTTGCGGGAAGAACGCCTGGACCTTTCCCATGGTCTTTCCCCCAACCTACTCCGATTGCTTCTTTGAGCGTCCATGTCGGAGGAGTGATGGAGGCTTCGCGCTCAATTAAACTGGGAACGCCATAAGCGATCTCTACTTGATATTGATGATTAATATCGCATCGGCGTGATCCGTCGGGTTGATTAATTGCTTCAACGACTTGTTCGCAGACGTCGAAGGAGAGCTCACTAATCTGTTGTTCGTGCAGCCAGTATCGGATCCATCGGCGTTGCAAACAAAGGGGAGCGATAGCGATATTCGTCGCTTCATATTGCATGGCGGCTTGGTCGAGCCAGAAATCTTCGTCTTGAAATACTTTCATCGTTCGCAGCAGGGTTTCAGTTACATTAGGATTAAGCTCATTTTTGAGCAGTGGAAGGAATTGATGCCGGATTTGGTTTCGTTGAAATGCGGGATTTGTATTGCTCGCATCTTCCCGCCACGTTAAAGCGTTTTGTTCAAGCCACTGCACGAGTTGTTCTTTTTGCAGGTGCAAGAGCGGACGTAAAAGGGTTAATCCATTGATTATTTGAAGTGGTTGCATCCCGCTAAGTCCGCTGCGTGCTGCCCCACGCACAAGGCGTAGAAGGAAGGTTTCCACTTGATCATTGGCATGGTGTCCGAGAGCGATCGGAGCAGGGGGAAGAGATGAGAAAAATGAATGTCGGGCTTTTCTACCTGCCATTTCGATAGAAATCGAGTGTGTAGATGCAAGATCGGAAACATCGGTTTGCTGGGTGGTGATGGGAAGTTGAAGCGTTTGAGCTAGTATTTCGACAAATCGTTGATCTTTCTCGGATTCATCACCTCGTAAAAGATGATTAAGATGAATCACATGACAGTTGTACCCTAAACCATGGAGTAAGTTTAGTAGTGCTACTGAATCGGAACCGCCTGAAACCGCAACATAAATAAAACTTGATCTTGGAATGTTGATTTCATTTAAAACGGAAACAATAGATTTTAAGATTTTTTCCATAAACTATTCAGCTTTAATATAGGCATCTTTTAGAATTGAATATCCATTAGTCTATCTAGCCTTTATTTTTCATTCGTCTACGTTGTTTCCTATTCGGAGTATAACCTTGATTCTGCTCTGGCTGTTTGGAAATCATAGAATTTAATCTTGGTGAAACAGGGGCTGAATCAATTAGTGATTCTTGTTTAGGCATCTCTAATTTGGAAAGGGATTTGAAGAATTCCTGCATGGCGTCTACTGATGTTGCAGAACGAAAAAGACTATTAGCAATTTCTTCATAAATCCGCTCCATGAGATCCATAAAGAGATTATATGCTTCGCGTTTGTATTCGACCAAGGGGTCACGTTGACCATAGGCCCGCAGTCCGATGCTCTCTCGTAGACTATCCATATTTCGCAGGTATTCTTGCCAGTGCTGATCAATAGCTTGGAGTATCAGATGGCGTTCGAGCCGTTTTAATGACTCTTCCGATTCATGGCTCGCCTTGACCGTGTAGGCTTGTTTTACCTGTTCCATTACTTTTTGTGTTAGGCTATCTGGTGTATCTTCACTTGACCAGTCATCGCCCGTGAAGCCCAGAGGAAAGGTGGTATTGACCCATGTGAGAAATTCGGTTCGAGTTTCTGGGGTGGGGGTGGCAGTTTCGGCAGCATGTGTTTGTATAGCTTGCTCTACTGCATTTATCAGCTGATCGCGGGGGTCATCGGCTTGTAATACATCGGAGCGAAAGCCATAAATTTCGGAACGTTGTGCGTTCATCACATCGTCATATTCAAGAGTGCGTTTCCGCATCATAAAGTTTTGCTGTTCCACACGCCTTTGTGCAGTTTCAATTGAGCGGTTGAGCCAGGGGTGCTCGAGGACTTCACCTTCTTCGATACCTAGCTTTTCCATGATTCCAGAAATTTTCTCAGAACCAAATAGGCGCATGAGGTTGTCTTCAAGTGAGACATAGAAGCGGGTTACACCGGGATCTCCTTGTCGAGCAGATCGGCCTCGAAGCTGGCGGTCAATACGGCGTGACTCATGGCGTTCTGATGCAATTACATAGAGTCCACAAGGGCGCTCTTCGAGAAGTTTACGCAGAGATTTTCCTTTGACTTTGGAGTCGAGCGAGAAGGTAGTTGATGCGAGGTCATCTGAAGGAAGGTGAATCACGCTACTACCGAGTTTAATATCAGTACCTCTGCCGGCCATATTGGTTGCAATGGTAACCGCTCCTGGTTGTCCGGCATTGGCTACGATCTCAGCTTCGCGCGCATGATTCTTTGCATTGAGCACATTGTGAATAATATTTTCTTTCCGCAACATGCGGCTTAAGACTTCTGAGGTTTCAACAGCAACGGTTCCGACGAGGACCGGTTGCTGGCGCCGATGAGCGGCTTTGATCTCATCGATCACTGCGTTAAATTTTTCGCGTTGGGTTTTGTATACTTGATCATTGAGGTCGAGGCGCCGCACGGGACGGTTGGTGGGGATGACCATCACATCGAGGCTGTAGATCTGATGGAATTCGTCGGCTTCAGTTTCAGCAGTACCAGTCATGCCAGATAGTTTCTCATACATACGGAAGTAGTTCTGAATGGTTACGGTGGCAAGAGTTTGCGTTTCACGTTCAATTTTTACGCCCTCTTTTGCCTCAACGGCTTGGTGGAGACCGTCACTCCAGCGCCGCCCTGTCATGAGCCGGCCAGTATGCTCATCGACAATCACCACCTGATTATCTTGAACGACATAATCGACATCTTTTTCATAGATGGTGAAGGCACGAATCAATTGGTCTACTGCGTGGATTCGTTCGTTGCGGATGGCATAATCATCTTGAATAGTTCGGCGTTGCTCCATCAGCGCTTCTGGGCCGAGGTCTTCTTGTCCGTCAAGCTCAGACATCAGCGCAACCATATCGGGCAGTACATACATTTCAGGATCATTGGGGTTGAGTTCGGCACAGCCCTTTTCGGTTAGGCTGGCATCATGCCCTTTTTCATCAATGGTAAAGAAGAGTTCCTGACGAAGTTCTCGGGAGGTTTCTTTATAGGCGTCGGAAAGCATTTTCATTTGCGTTTTTTCCAGCAGTTTTCGGATGGTGATGTCTTCGATGAGTTGCATCAACTGTTTGTTTTTAGGGGTGCCTTCAAAGACTTGATAGAGCTTGAGAGAGGCTTCTTCTTCCTCGTCTTGATCGAGCAGTATTTTTGCATCTTTCAGCAGCTGATTGCAGAGGTCTCGTTGTCGCCGAACAAGACGAGATGCGGCAGGCTGGAGTTCGCTATATTGGGTGGAGGAGTAGGGGGCAGGCCCTGAAATGATGAGTGGAGTCCGAGCTTCGTCGATCAAGATCGAGTCAATCTCATCAACGATTGCAAAGTGATGCCCTTGCTGTTGAACCATATCTTCGGGCGTGTAAGCCATATTATCCCGCAGATAATCGAAGCCAAATTCGGAGTTGGTTCCATAGGTTATATCACGTAGATACATTTCGCGACGTTCGTGAGGAGGCATCATATTTTTGAGGCAACCGATGGTGAGCCCGAGCCATTGATAAAGGTGTCCCATCCATTCCGAATCGCGCTGCGAGTGATAATCAGACGTGGTTACCACATGTACACCTTTTCCACTTAGTGCATTGAGATAAACAGGT
>DOEU01000128.1:0-1515 GCA_003532555.1 Verrucomicrobiota bacterium
ACCGATGAAATGCTTTCACAAGTATACTCAAATAATCTCGAACGCTATCGCGTCGAAGCCGATCCAGAAAACCCTTCTGAAGATCCCAGCTATCTACCCCTAGCCGAAGTCCGTGGCGCTCTCGAGCCCATCGTTCAATCGGAACTAGCACTACAAGACGCCTTTCGTGCCGCTGATAATTTTGTCGCCGCTTTATCAGATGAAGGTGCTGATTTTGCTATTAAAGCCGCTGCCGCAGGAAAAGATATTATCAAAAATATACCTCCCTTTTCTGCAAACGAAACTATATCGCAAATCGACCCAACCGCTCCATTTACAGAAGCAACCTTTAATTTAGACCTCACCCCCAACCAATACTACAGCGACCCAGTTGTAGGACGCGATCATATCTACGTTATTGCACTCCAGAAAAAAATACCGGCTTTTGTTCCTGCATTTGCAGCCGTTAAAGCACTCGCGAAGCAACGAGCGCAGCAACAAGCTGATGCAAATACTTATCGCGAATACGTGACCAAGATCTATACCCAAGTACAACAAGCAGTCGCCGATGGAACCTCTTTCGCTGACGCTATAGAAACCACCTCCCTCTCTCTAGAAACCCTCACTCCTTTTAATAGCGGACAGCCTCTCGAACATCCGCAGGCGGCTATCTTAATGGAGCGAACCTATCAATTAGAAACCGCACAACTAGCCGCCCCTATTCAAACCGAAGTAGGCGTCTTATTAACAGCGGTCAAACTGCGAAAGAAAGCCGATACCACCGGACTAAGCACCCAACGACCTCGCATTGAAGCCTCACTTATCCAGCAAAAAAGAGCCAATCGGATCTCCACATGGCAAGCAGGTATTGTAGCCGAAGCCGCTATCGAGATCTTTGAAAAAGAACCCGAGTCATAAAATAGATGCCTCTTCCCCCCTTATTGCTCATCTTCATTGGACTCCCGATTCTTGAATTGGTACTCCTATTTGAAGTTCACGGCATTGTAGGATTTCTACCAACCGTACTTTTAGTATTTACAACCGGCATCGTAGGCGCAACTCTGGTTCGACAACAAGGCGTTCAAACCGTAGTCAATATCCGACAAGAACTTGCTCTGGGAAATCTACCCGCTCCCCAAATGATCGATGGCATTATGATTCTAATCTCCGGTGCATTCCTTATTACACCTGGTTTACTGACCGACACCCTCGGCTTTGCCCTTTTAATTCTTCCCGTGCGGAAGCTTATTCGTAAAGCGATCCTAAAACGAATTGGAAAAGGATTTCAACATGGCTATGTCGAAGTAAAACACGTTGAAGAGGATACATTTTAGGAGCGCCTTTTGGAAAATCAATCCATTCAACTCGACCCCACACCCCTGTGTGTTGATCTTGACGGAACTCTCGTTAAATTAGACACACTCCACCAAGCCATCTGTTTACTTTTACGGCAGAATCCAACCGCCCTTCTCTCACTCCCCTTCTGGATCCGACAAGGCAGAGCCTTCACAAAAAACGAAGTCGCAAAGCGCATCG
>DOEU01000128.1:1938-3785 GCA_003532555.1 Verrucomicrobiota bacterium
GCCGCCAACTACCGAACAGCCGAAGCCGTAGCCACCCATATAGGGCTCTTTGATGATGTGCTTTCTTCCACCGCCAAACACAACCTCTTTAGCGCCTCAAAACGCGACGCTCTTGTTCAAAGATTCACCACATTTGACTATGCCGGAGACAGCATCTCTGACCTCCCAGTATGGCAAGCCGCCCGCCAAAAAATCCTCGTCAACCCCAGCCATCAAGCGCGGAAGGTGCAACCAGCTGACCTCCTTATTGAAGACCGCCGACCTCTTCACCAAGCACTTCCACGCATGCTCCGACTACATCATTGGGTAAAAAATTTACTCGTCTTTTCCCCCCTTTTGCTTGCCCATCGCCTCAATGAAGACAGTGTATTAAGTCAAACAATTCTCGCCTTTTTTGCCTTTAGTTTAGTCGCCTCAGCCATCTATATCATCAATGATCTGCTTGATTTGTCTGCCGATCAAACCCACCCTCGTAAACAAAACCGTCCCTTTGCCGCCGGAGACATTCAACTCATTCAAGGTATTCGACTGTTTCCGATGCTTCTTCTAGGAGCACTTCTGATCAGCTCTTTTTTACCCCCTACTTTTTCAGCCATCCTTCTGTTATACCTTCTCCTAACCACCCTCTATTCCCTTTGGATAAGAAGACTTTTTGTCTGGGATGTGCTCATGTTAACTGGGCTTTATACCCTCCGGATTATTGCCGGAGGTGCCGCTACCCATACGCCCATATCCATATGGTTACTTGCCTTTTCTATTCTCTTCTTTCTTACGCTCGCACTCGTTAAGCGCTGCACGGAATTACAGGAACTGAGTCTCAGTGACACCATAAACACCTCGTGCCGAGAACGACCTTATCAGCCTAAGCATTACTCCGCCTTCTTCCAAACCGGCATAACTATTGCCCTAGGCAGCAGCTTTATTTTAATCGGTTATCTCTTAAGCGATAAAGTACTTAAACTCTATCAGCAACCTCTCTATCTATGGGGTATTTTACCTCTCATTTTATACTGGTTTTGGCGTATCTGGAATCGCGTTAAAAAAGGAATACTGCATGATGACCCAATTGTTTTTGCCGTTTCCGACCTGCAAACCTATTGCATTGGCTTGATTGTTTGCCTATTAGTTCACTTAGCTTCATAAACCAAGAGGTGTCTTATGTCACAACCCATCAACCTGACCATCGTCGGATCCATTGGAATCGATACCATCGAAACCCCAACTGAAAAACGTGTAGAGATCCTTGGTGGCTCCGTAAGTTATGCCTGCGCCGCAGCTTCCTTCTTTACACAAGCGGGTATGGTGGGAGTGGTGGGAACTGATTTTCCACAAACCTTTCGAGACCACTGGAAACAAATGAACATCAACCTCGACGGACTCCAAACGCTAGAAGGAAAAACCTTTCGCTGGTCAGGCATCTACGAAGCCAATATGGATAACCGCACCACCCTATCCACCGAGCTCAATGTCTTTGAAGAGTTCACTCCGAATCTCCCCGAAACCTACCGTGATGCACCCTACCTCTTTCTTGGCAACATCCACCCCGCCCTTCAACTCCATGTTTTAGAACAAGTTCATACTCCCCGATTTGTACTCATCGACACAATGGACCTATGGATTAACATCGCAAAAGAAGAGCTCACTCAAGTTATTGGCAAATGCGACATGCTCACTCTCAATGAATCGGAAGCTCAACTCTTTACCGGTGAGCACAGCCTCATGCAGGCGGCAAAGACATTAATCGAACTCGGGCCCGACTACGTCCTCATCAAAAAAGGCGGGAACGGCTCCATGCTGTATAGTCGCGACGACCTTTTTTTATTAAATGCGTATCCTTTAGATACCTT
>DOEU01000005.1 GCA_003532555.1 Verrucomicrobiota bacterium
ACGGCTTGGAGGGGTTATATGAGCGACCGGAATGGGCGGCAGTTTTTCTACTTATTACAGGTGGATATTTGCTAGGAACCAGTGGCATGAAAGCTACGACGGATACGTTGCGACCTGTATCTGCTGTCTGGATTGGATTGGCACAAATGGTTGCTTTATTACCGGGGATTAGTCGTTCTGGATCAACGATCTGTACGGCGCGTCTATTTGGAATTGAACCAAAAAAGGCGGCTGAATTTTCTTTTTTGATGTCGATTCCTTTATTAATGGGGGTTGTACTTTATGAGGGGATAAGTTGGATCCGTTCGGAGGCGGTCCTTTCGGTCGATGGCTGGGCATTGGGTTGGGGCTTCTTTCTCTCTGCGGCGGTGGGCTATGGAGCTCTTACTTGGTTGGTATCTATTTTGGAGCGGGGCCGATTTTGGTATTTTGGTGTCTATTGTTTGGGATTGGGTGTGATCAGTCTTTTATTTTTAGGTTAATGGGATGGGGATGATTGAATTCAATTCTGCTTGCCGAGTCTCTCGTATTTATCCATATTCCTCACATCTTCAGGGCAGGGTGAAATTCCCGACCGGCGGTAAAAGTCCGCGAGCGAAGCGCTTAGAGCTGAGCATGGTGCAGTGAAATTCTGCAACCGACCGTATAGTCTGGATGGAAGAAGATAGTGCAAGGTTTGTGTTTCTCGATGAAACACGCCCTGAAGACTTGCTGTATTTAGGGTGTGATATGAGCTTGGGAAAAGATATGAATCAATCGCCGTTTGATCCGATAGATGACGTAATAGAAGCCTTTACGAATGGCCAAATCGTTGTGATGAGTGATGATGAGGATCGTGAAAATGAAGGCGATTTAATCTGTGCAGCCGAGAAGGTGACCCCCGAAATCATCAATTTCATGATTACGCATGCGCGTGGCTTGGTATGCGTGCCGATGGAGGAAGAGCGTTTGAGGGAGCTAGGTCTCTCCCGGATGACGCCTGCGCATGCATCGGACAAGTATCATACAGCTTTTATGGATTCGGTTGATGTGCGTGAGGGCACAACCACGGGCATCAGTGCTTCGGATCGGGCTGCAACGGTGTCGGCTTTGATGGAGAAGAAGAGTGGTGCTCAAGATTTCATTAAACCGGGTCATTTGTTTCCTTTAAAGGCGGTAAAAGATGGTGTATTGGAGCGGGCGGGCCACACCGAAGGTACGGTTGATTTGGCACGTATTTGTGGATTAAAGCCGGCGGGTGTGATTTGTGAAATCCTTAAAGAGGATGGTGCAATGATGCGGCTGGAAGATTTACGAGCGTTTTCTAATGAACATGGATTAAAGATGACGTCGGTGGGGGAGATTGTGAAGTATCGCCATCGCTACGAAAAACTTATTTCATTGGAGCGAGAAATCCAGATGCCTACGCAGGCAGGTGCTTTTCGATTGCTTTTGTACAGTTCGAAGTCGGATCAGAAAGATCATTTGGCGTTGTTGTGCGGTGAGCCGGATGGGAATAAGCTTCCGTTGGTTCGTGTGCATAGTGAATGTATGACAGGCGACATTTTCAATTCCATGCGGTGCGATTGCGGGAAGCAATTAGAGGCATCGATGAAGGAAATTCAGGCTTACGGATATGGAGCAGTTGTCTATGCTCGACAAGAGGGTAGAGGTATTGGATTAGCGAAGAAGCTCCATGCGTATGAATTACAGGAGCAGGGGCTGGATACGGTTGAAGCGAATCATAAGTTGGGGTTCGATGCGGATGAGAGAGATTATGGTATTTCAGCGCAGATCTTACGAGACATCCAAATGGAGCAGGTGAAGTTATTGACGAATAATCCTGCGAAAATTTTGGGATTAGAGACTTATGGTATTGAGGTAGTTGAGCGGGTTTCTTTGATCTTGCCTACCTCGGAGCATAACGATTTTTATATAGCGACAAAGCGCGATAAAATGGGACATATTATTTAATAGGAGTTTGGGGTGAAGGGGATTCAAGAAAAAGTGGCACCGATTGGTGACATTGAGGTGCATCAGTCGATCGGTACACTGGATGGATTAGGATTGCGTTTTGGTTTAGTTGTTGCGCGATTTAACAATCAATATACCGATGTGTTAGCACAAGAAGCCATTCGTGCATTAGAAGTGTGTGGAGTTAATTCGAAGCAGATTGAGTTGGTACGGGTGCCGGGCGCTTATGAAGTGCCTGTATTGATCGAGAAGATGGCGGCGGGCGGAAAATTTGATGCGCTGATTGCTTTGGGTTTGGTGGTTGAGGGTGAGACTCAGCATGCACAGATGATTATTGATACAACGGGAGCTTCTTTTTTAGAGACCGCTTGCAGGCATGATATCCCTGTGATTAATGAAATTGTGGGAGCTCGCACTTGGGATCAAGCTGCCGAGCGTTGTCAGGCAGGTGAAACAAGCCGAGGTTGGTATGCAGGATTAGCTGCAGTGGAGACTGCACAGGTGTTGAGGCAGTTTGGATAAGTCATGAAACAGTCGTCTTTACAGGGGCGTCGGCAGACGCGGGAGTGGATTATCCAGTTTTTATTTCAACAAGATTTTAATCCGGAACCGATCGATCAAGCGTTGTCTTATTTTTGGGAAGAGAAGAGCCCAGTGGAAAGTGAACGGTTGTTTGCAGAGCATATTATTCGGGGTGTCATTGAGCATCAGCAGGCATTGGATGAGAAGCTTTCTACATATGCAAAAAATTGGAGTTCAGATCGGTTGGCGGCAGTAGACCGGACGGTTATGCGTCTGGCTCTTTATGAAATGCAATATTGTGATGAGACGCCGCCGGTGGTAGCGATTAATGAGGCGGTTCACTTTGCGAAAGATTTGAGTAGTTTTCAATCAGGGCGGTTTGTGAACGGAGTATTGGATCGAATTCGAAGGGAGCTAAATCGACCGGCTCGAACGCCGAATCGACCTCTGGAAGAATGAGTGTAGATGAACAATTTATGCAGCTTGCCTTGGAGGCTGCTCGGCAGGGAGAGGGGCTCACGCGGCCGAATCCGCCAGTGGGTGCTGTTTTGGTTCGTGAAGAGACAGTTTTGGCGACAGGATGGCATGCGGTTGCGGGCGGTGATCACGCGGAGAGGGCGTGTCTGAATGCGGTTGCTGGTGAGGACCTATCAGGAACCACACTTTATATTACGCTCGAGCCTTGTTCAACATATGGCCGAACACCGCCTTGCTCTGCTTTTATTTTAGAGCATCACCTGCATCGAGTGGTTGTTGGCACATTGGATCCGAATCCGGCTCATGCAGGACGGGGTATTGAGCAACTTAAGGAGGCGGGTGTTGAAGTTTCTGTGGGCGTGTGTGAAGCGGATGCCCGTCGTTTAATTGAACCGTTTGTTTCGTGGATGGTAAGGAAACGTCCTTTTGTTACGTTGAAATTAGCAGTGACGTTGGATGGACGCATTGCAGACGCGGCGGGTTCATCGAAATGGATTAGTGGTGGTTCCACTCGAGAATGGCTTCAAGGGTTTCGTCGGAAGGTGGATGCGGTGATGGTTGGCGCTGAGACGGTTCGTCAAGATGATCCCAGTTTGTTACCTCGTCCGGCGGAAGGACGAACTCCATGGCGGATTATTATGGGAGAGGCGATATCTAATAAGGCGCGCGTGGTTTCGGATGAAGCGGCGGAGCGGACGTTAATTAGAACGGGTGAATTGGGTCCGGTCTTGGCGGCGTTGGCAGCGGAGTATGATGTGATGCATCTGCTATGCGAGGGAGGCGGCGGATTGGCGGCTCAGTTGTTGGAAGCGAATTTGGTAGATGAGTTGGTAATGATCGTGGCTCCTAAAATTTTGGGAGCGGATGGGCGTCCTTGTTTTAACTTTATGAACCGTTCGATGGAGTCGCTATTCAAGGGACGATTTATTGATACGGAACAGTTGGGTGAAGATATAGTTATGCGGATTCGGTTTGA
>DOEU01000064.1:0-2360 GCA_003532555.1 Verrucomicrobiota bacterium
ACCGCCTCGTCGAAGACGGTCAAACGCGTGAAGAGTGGAAAGGCTACGCCGAAACCAATAAAATTCTTCAAAGCGATCCGCTCATTCCCATCGACGGCATCTGTGTACGCATCGGCGCCATGCGCTCTCACTCCCAAGCCCTAACCATCAAATTAAACCAAGACGTACCCCTACACGACATCGAACAAATGCTACGAGAAGATAACGACTGGATCGACGTCGTCGAAAACAGCAAAGAAGCCACATTGGATCGGCTCACTCCCGCGGCCATCTCCGGTACCCTAACCGTACCCGTCGGGCGACTCCGTAAAATGAAAATAGGAAAAGACTATCTTAGCGCCTTCACCGTCGGTGATCAGCTCCTATGGGGTGCGGCAGAACCCCTTCGCCGCATGCTCCGGATCCTGCAAAACCGCTAAATGAAAATTCGTTTATTGAACTGATCAGTCACATTAATAATTCGATAACCAGTTTACATCAATCCGTTGGAAATTGTATTCATACTTTAATTCTGATTAAAGAAAATTAAATCTTATCCGCTCTCTTTTTTGAAGCTATACGCCCTGCAATGTTGCCTTAAAGCGATTACGCATGGTCTCGCGGTCGAGCGTGGCAAGCCCGTGGATGGTCAGCACCTCACCCGCATTAACCCGCCCAATAAGTATCAGCGGTAGCCCTGCAAATAAAGACTCGAATACCGCCGCATCATCCGGCTTCACCGATACCAAAAAACGACTATTCGACTCAGAGAAGAGCGCCGTAACGGCTCCCTCTGATATCGCCGAAAGATCGACCTCTGCACCTTTTCCACTTCCCACCGTTGCCAATGCAAGCGCCAATGCTAATCCACCCTTCGTCGGTGTCGTTGCCGACTGTAAAAGCTCCTGCCTGGTCGCTCCGTTCATCGCTCGATAAATCGATAATGCCTGTTCTCCATTCACCTCAGGAACTTGGCCGCCGATTGCTTCCGCTGCCCCTTGTTGCTCTGCAAGCCACCGATAATAGGAAGAAGCACCAAGCTCCGCCTTCGTTTCACCAATCACATAAATCATATCGTCCACTGCCTTAAATGGCATCGTTACCGCTTGGTTTACATCAACCATTTGACCAACCGCGGAAATCAACAATGTCGGGGGAATTGAAATTTTCTTACCACCTCGCGTGGAATCGTTTTTGCACGAATCTTTACCCGAAACCGCTGGCGTCTTATAGAGAGTCGTTAGATCATATAGGGCCTTACACGAACGTACCAATTGTGCCATCTTAAAAGCTCCATCTGGAGTCTTTTCCGACTCCACTGGATCCGGCCAACAGAAGTTATCCAAAATCGCAATCCGATCCAAATCACCTCCCACTGCAATCACACGCCGCACCGCCTCATCGATCACCGAGGTCGTCATCGCATACGTATCAATATCCGAGTACCACGGGTTGATGCCTTCTGCCAGAACCGCCCCCCTATCACTCTTATAATCGACCCGCAACACCGTAGCATCCGAAGGTACATCTGCCTGAGATCCCACAAAAGGTTTCACGACGCTCAACCCCTTCACCTCGCCATCATACATCCGGCTCTTATACTCCCGCGAACAGAGATTCAAATCGCTCAACAGCGCCAAAATCACCTCGCTAAAATCCGCAGTCTCCGGCACGACCGGAGCTTCGACTGTAGGCGCTTTCCATACCGCCGGCATATCCAATGTGGGGCAGCCATCCTCATACAAGAAATTCATATCCAGACTCGCGACCACCATGCCCTCTTGCTTCACCGTAAAATAACCCGAATCATTGAACGTGCCCATGAAGGCAACTTCCACATCCCGCTGTTTTGCCAACGCCTCAAACGCCGCTCGTTGTTCCGGTTGCACCGCCAACGTCATGCGCTCTTGCGCCTCTGAAACCAACACTTCCCACGGCTGTAATCCCTCATACTTCACCGGTGCGCCTTCGAGTTCACACTCGCATCCACCCGAATACTTGCCCATCTCACCAAACGAACAGGAGATGCCCCCGGCACCATTATCCGTAATACAACGGAATAAGCCGGTATCGCGGGCTTCCAAAATAAACTCATACAACTTCCGTTGAGTGAGCGGATCACCAATCTGAACGGCCTGCGCTGGCGACTCCGTGCGCAACTCCTCCGAAGAGAACGTAGCTCCATGAATTCCATCTTTACCGATACGACCGCCGCACATCACAACCCAATCGCCCACTTCAATCTCTTTCCGCTCTGATGGACGACCGCCCACCTCAACCGGAATCGTGCCCAACGTGCCACAATAGACCAATGGCTTGCCCAGAAAACGCTCATCAAAACACTCAAAACCCCGGCTATACGGAATGCCCGACTGATTCCC
>DOEU01000064.1:2745-7627 GCA_003532555.1 Verrucomicrobiota bacterium
CGGAATCGCATCTTCATAGAACGGTGACCCCAAGCAATAGCCCCATACATTTGAAACCAGCTCCGCTCCCATACCGGTGCCCAGTGGATCGCGGTTCACCCCAACAATACCCGTCATCGCCCCGCCATACGGATCTAAAGCCGACGGTGAATTATGTGTTTCCACCTTATAAACTAAATGTAAGCGATCATCGAACTTCACAATTCCCGCATTATCCGTAAACACTGAAACCAGCCAATCAATCGACTCCGCAATCTGATTTGTACTCGCCTTTACATAGGTCTTATACAGCGAATGAATCGTCTCTTCTTCTCCCGTTTCCGTATCCCGATAAAGAACCGTACCTGAAAAAATTTTGTGTGAACAATGTTCCGACCACGTCTGTGCAATACATTCGAGTTCCACATCGGTCGGCCACGCCGCCAACCCCAATGCCTGCCGATGCGCCTGCACCATCGGCTCTAAATAATGTCTCCGAATCGCTCGCATCTCTTCCAACGAAAGCGATAAAATTCCCTCGTGAGAAATTCGCATCAGCTCCGCGTCATTATCCGGTAATTCAATCACCTTCACCTGCAGTTCTCGCTCATCTTCAAACAACGGCAGACTCATATCTGGCTCTGCCGCGTGCCACTCCGCCTCACTCAAAACCACCACTTTCTGAATCAATCCATTCGCCAATAAATCATACCCCAGACACTCCATCTCCTCACGCCCTAGTTCCCCGGTCACAAAATACTGAATCGAGGTATACACCTGCTCCTCCCACGTCAGCTCCCTCTCTAATAAATCCTGCAACGAACCCCGTGCGGTCCTGCCTACATTATCTGTAACACCCGCTTTGTAGCTAATTTCCAAACACCATGTAAACGCATCAGTCATCGCTAAACGACCCCGTGCCGACTCCGCCACCACGTTATCCGTAAACACCTGCATCACCCGGTCCGCATCGGCATCCGAAATAGTTGCCGCCACCTTATAAACATCCCGAGTACGGCACAGAGCCATAGACAATCCTAATGCTAGTTCTGCTCGCTCCACCACACTACGACCCCGCGCATCGGGCACCCCAGACTTCAAACCAATTTCAATTCGATACACCATTTATTCGTCCTCTTGATCCACAAGTAACGAACCATACCCGCTTCACCGATGCGGGAAAAGATCAGACCTCGTTAAAGTTAATCTCTTCCGCTTTTTATTGAATGTCACTTGCAGTTTAAGGTCTTATTCCATACGTTTTCTACGGAATGGAGAATTATATGAAAACTATCATCCACTTATATGCTCTGCTCGCTGTGGCTCTCACATCAACGGCTCAGCTTCCTACACCCTCCACCCCCAATGGGAATCTCGTCACAGTTAAAGAAATGCTAATCAACGGCCCACCTCAGCTCAAAATGCACTCTCTTGCCATGATTACCCAAAAGCAGATCCCCGGCACTGTCGACGCCTCCTACCTAGATGCCCTCGAAGCTTGTAGCATCGACTCCATGGCACCTATTCGATCCATCACCGCCCGTATTCTGGGTGAATACTTCATTCAAGATCAATCTAATCCAGAGGCGCGCGCTCTGGAAATTTTGCTAACACTCGCGCAAGACTCCAATGCTGACGTCCGCTTTTCAGCGACTGCTTTAGGACTCTGCAAACTTCGATCCATGACACCCAAGGTTTTAGAAACACTCATTACTATTGCTACCACCGACCGACGTGCTCCCCTCCTTGAAGCCATTCAAAACGCAATCGCCGATCTGCCCGAAACTAAACAATATCTGGAAAATAAACTCCAAAACCAAGCTGACGTCGCCTGCTATGAACTCTACCGCGAATTAATCGGAAGCGAGCCCATCCATGCAGCCACCTATCTCGAGCTCCCCTCCAGCCGACCTCGACTCTTTGTCTTCAACACCGGTAACGCCGATCCTCAAACTGCAGCCATTGAGCTCCAACGCCAACTCAAAAAGCTAGGTATTGATCACAAACTGATTCAATCCAACGACGCACAAGCCACTTCCATGCTGATGTTAAAAACCTTTATCACAAAAGAATACATCGCAGTTGAAAAGTACTTCACCAACCACAACCAGTTTCCGATCACTCAAGCTCTGTGGGTCACGCCTGAAATCGAGATTCAGCTACAAACATTTTAGCCGTCAGTTTAATTTATGGATCATCCACAACCCGCCCACCTGTGCCGAGAGCGTTCCAATCCAAGGAATCAACCACGGATACCACTGTGGTTTCCCATCCAAACTATCCGCCACGATCATCAGTAAATAATAGATAAACATAACCGCCAAACTCAATACCATTCCCGCCGCCGACTCACGCCGATGCGACCGAATTCCCAGTGGAATTCCAACCAAAACAAATGTCAGCGGAGCCAGCGCCAAATAGAATCGCTGATGCAAATGTACCCGCCACCGACACCGTTCTTCCGCAACCTGTTCCGCCACCAAACCCAATGAATCATCCACATGCTGAATTTGATACACCAACTCATCCACCGTCATATTTCTTCGTTTTTTACTCACTGCTTTCCGCTCCGACATCGATGAAATATCCAACTGAATCGGAAACTGATCTGCCGCTATATAATGCGTCTTCGTTGCATCATTTGGGTGCGTTGCATCGGGTAATTCTATTCGAACCGACTGCAGCATCACCTCCAGAAAAGGAAGTCCTTCGCGATGCGATATAGTTCCCGTCTTTGCTCTAATACTCCGCTCAATCTGCCCATGCTCACTCGAAATCTCATAAAAGACCAGATCTTCAATCTGCGAACCGTCTTTTTTTCCCACATAGATCATATAGCCTGGAAAATCCCGAATAAAACGACCCTCATCGAGCAATTTAACCGGATCCTCTATGCCCATATTCTTCAATAGCGAACGGTTCGCATACTGGGTATTTGGATAAATTAGCGTATTGTTTACCAAACACAATACCGACAACCCCAAAGCCATCAAAATCAGCGGCGAAGCAATCTGCCATAAACTCAAGCCCCCGCTTTTCATAGCACTTAGCTCACTATCCGCTGACAATCGACCAAATAAGAGCAAGGTCGCAAATAACACACTAATAGGAATTGAATACGAAAGCGTATACGGAATATTGTTGAAAAAAAACGCCAACACTGTCCCAACATCAATACCCCGTGAAAGTACATCAATCGCCTTGTAGATCGCCCCCAAACACATGGCAAAAGTCACCAACACCAACGCCATTCCGAACAGCCCCGCGAAATCACGCAACACATATCGACCCAACCGACCCAACATCACATCCCCCCCATCAACCTACTGACCGCATCGATTTCACCTAGATAAAAACTACTTTCATGTACATAAACTCTTGCATATTTTGCAGTCACCGAGCAACCGGTAAACAGAAAATGTCTTGCAGGCGACCCTACATTCTGGAACCGTCTCGCCTTTTCGGAGTTTATCATGCAAAAAACTACATTCACCGTCAAACATCGCCAAAGTGGACAACGTCTCTTCGTCGTCATCGCCGAAGAGCAAAACGTATCCAAAAAACAAGCCCAAGGTTGGATCGATGAAAAACGTGTTCTCGTCAACGGAAAGCGAATCTGGATTCGTCGCCATCTTCTCAAAGAAGATGATACTGTCGAAATCCTGCAAGTTGCCTCCACCGCACCCATACCAAAAAAGATTTCCATTCTCTGGTCAGACGCAGACTACCTCATTGTAAATAAAGCCCCCGGTCTGCTCTCAAATGCCCGCGTCGACAGCCTCGAAGACCGTCTTCAGAAACAACAAAAAAATTCACAAATTTGTGCCGTTCACCGACTTGATAAAGAAACCTCGGGCTGTCTTCTCTTTGCCACCTCAGCCGATGCCAAAACCGCCGCGATCCCACTCTTCCGCGGACGCGATATTATCAAAGTGTATCGCGCCCTTACCGTCGGTAAATTTCCCAATATCTGGAAAGAAATTCGCACCGATATCGATGGCTACATCGCCACCACCCTCGTGAAAATTCTTGATAGTAACCGCCAAGCCTCTTACCTCGAGCTCCGTATCGAAACCGGCCGCACTCACCAAATTCGCCGCCATCTAGCCAATAAGCGCTATCCTGTTTTAGGCGATAAGAAATATGCCGGAACCGGTAATGAAATTTCGCTGCAACAACCCCGCCAGATGCTGCATGCCTACCGGCTTATTTTTCCGCATCCACGCACTAAAGAGACTATCCGTGCCACAGCACCTATACCTTCGGATATAAAGCGCACACTCAACCAACTCAAGCTTCGCTAATACGCCCGCTCGTTGCTCGATTCGATAAAGTTGATAAAAGCTCGGTTCGCGACCCGATTACCCCCAGGAGTGGGATAATTCCCCGTAAAATACCAATCGCCCTTGTGCGCAGGGCACGCCGTATGTAGCCCCTCAATACTCTGAAAGATGATCTCTACATCCGCTGATAAATCCTCGGGTGTTAAAGTCGACCCAATCCGCTCCGAAATCGCATCCGCACTCAACGAAGCGAACAAACGCTTCACTTCATTCTCCGACTCCCTCACCGGTTTCTCCAAATCCGCCTTCGCCGCTTCATATATCGACGTCAACAGCGCCTCGCCATCCGCATGCTCACGAATCAACGAAACCGCTGCCTCAAACGCCACGAAATCGCCCATTTTAGACATATCAATCCCATAGCAATCCGGATACCTAATCTGCGGTGCCGAAGAAACCACAATTATCTTCTTCATCTTCAATCGATCCAAAATCCGCAAAATACTCCGCCTCAAAGTCGTTCCTCGCACAATCGAATCGTCCAGCACTACCAACGTATCCGTCGACGCAATAATTCCATACGTCGTATCATACACTTGAGAAACCAGCTCCTCTCGATC
>DOEU01000046.1 GCA_003532555.1 Verrucomicrobiota bacterium
ATCGTCTCGCCAACCCGCGTTCTTGACCAAAAACTTACGCTCAATCTCAATACCCATATAACTACTTAAACACTCGGGTTAACCATTCACTTTTCGGCAACATCTCTGTTCGCATCTGTTCATAAAGACGTTTCGCCACAAGCCCCGGAATCCCATCACCCACAGCGACCCCATCTAGCTCAATCACCGAAGTAATATTGGGAGTGGTTCCATAGACATGCATCTCATTCGCCCGTCTAACTTCATCCATTGGAATGGGCTCATAGACCGCTTCATTCAATAGACCTTGCTCAACTAACCGCTGCGCCTGCTCCATAGCCCGTTTCGCCGTCGTTCCCGCCAAGACCCGCTCCGGAGGCGGCATCAAAAGCCTATTATCAGCTGAAACAATGCCAAAGTTTTCAGTCGCCCCCTCACCCAAGCATCCGCTCTCATCTACCGAAACCGAGAAATCAACTCCGCCATCTACCGCCTCTTTTTTCATCAAAACATTCGGCAAATAGTTGCAACTCTTCACCCGCGCAAATAAACCTGGCTTGACCGGTATCTGACTAGTAATCACCCGCACACCCGATGAAAAAACGCCCACACCGGCGGTTGTATTCAACGGATACACCACCACATAAAGTTGTTCTCCTGAACAGACCGAAGGGTCAATCCCCATCGTGCCCGGTCCCCGGGAAACCAACAAACGTACCAATGCATCCGCATGCTCTCCTGCCCGCACCGTCTGAACCACCAACTCTTTCAACTCGTTCAATTCAACCGGAAGTGATAACCCAATGGCAGAACAAGAAACCTCTAACCGTCTCAAATGCGCATCCAAGTTATATATACTTCCCTCCACACATTTGAATGATTCAAAAACTCCATCCCCACGATGTACCAGATGATCATCCACTGGAACCGTCATGACCATTGGATCCGTCGTAATATAACCCGTCGTCGAAGCATACATTGCATACAACGAAGCTCGCCCCAAATCCGTCTTCAATCGCCACTTCTCTGCCCCTACAACTGGTATTGTTTTCATTGCATTCCTTTTTTATATATACGTAATAGCATATCTAATTTTAATCGATTTAAAATTCTATTCCTTTACAGCTCATGTTTTAATATTCCCTTTTAGGAGAAGTTCATGAAAGAAGTAATAAAAAAACGTGTTCTAGTCACCGGTGGCGCCGGCTTCCTTGGCTCTTTCCTTTGCGAGCGACTCCTCAATGCCGGTCATGATGTACTCTGCATTGACAATTTTTTTACTGGCCGGAAAGCTAATATCACGCACCTGATGGACAATCCTTATTTTGAGCTCATTCGTCACGATGTCACCATCCCATTCTATTTTGAGGTCGATGAGATCTACAACCTCGCCTGTCCAGCCTCACCCATTCACTACCAATTTGATCCGGTTCAAACCACAAAAACCAGTGTGCATGGCGCTATCAACGTCCTAGGCTTAGCCAATCGCGTCAAAGCAAAAGTCTTCCAGGCTTCCACATCTGAAGTCTACGGCGACCCCACACTTCACCCGCAACCCGAATCTTACTGGGGCAATGTCAACCCCATCGGAATCCGCTCCTGCTACGACGAAGGCAAACGCTGCGCAGAAACCCTCTTTTTTGATTATCACCGTCAACATCAACTCGAGATTAAGGTCGTTCGAATCTTCAACACCTATGGCCCTCGCATGCACCCACAAGACGGGCGCGTCGTCTCCAACTTCATCATGCAAGCCCTTCAGGGAGATGCTATCACCATTTATGGAAATGGAAAACAGACGCGCTCTTTTTGCTATTGCGATGATCTCATCGAAGGCTTCCTTCGACTGATGGCTAGCGATTCATCAGTAACCGGCCCCATCAACTTAGGTAACCCCGGTGAATTCACCATGATTGAACTAGCTGAAACCATTTTAGAACTCACGAACTCTTCTTCGGAATTAATATTCAAACCCCTCCCTGAAGATGACCCCAAACAACGGAGGCCCGACATCACCTTAGCGAAACAGCATCTCAACTGGGAACCTCAAATCGAACTTAGAGAAGGACTGAGTAAAACGATTGCATATTTCGACAAGCTTCTGAGTAAAGGCGAATAACTCAAATTTTTAATCGTTTAAAAATACATTCCGGTAGCACGCGTATCAACCACATGATCCATCGCCACATCCACCGCACATAAAGCGTCTCTTGCTTTCGATGTATCCCCTTTAATATTACCCTTGCCACTTCTTCTGGCTCCGACGTCATCGTATTCGGAAGATTCCACCCTGCTACCATCTTAGTTCTACAATATCCCGGCTTCACATTCATCACAAAAACACCTGATTTGAATAACCGCTGCCGTAACCCCGATAGATAGGCATTCAATCCCGCCTTCGCACAACCATAATGATATCTCGGCGCCCGACCTCGATCACCTGCAACTGAACTCACACCCACAATCCAACCTCGACCTCGCTTTTCAAACTCATTAGCCACCAAATCTAAAATCGAGACCACACCTGTTAAATTCGTATCCAATACCCTCCGTGCTACTTCAAACGATTGCTGACATGCTGCCGCATCGCCGAGTAGTCCCACAAAACAAATCACCCCATCCGGTCGTTCCGGTAAATCCTGATAAAAAACTTCATGCTGTTCCATATCTAACGCATCAAAAGCATGCGTGCTCACCGCCACTTGAGTCCGTGCCCGTAAATCCTTTGCCATCCGATCCAATACGTCTCCATTGCGTGCCGCCAACATAATCGATGAACCCTGCAAAGCACACGCTTGTGCAAATGCCTGACCCATATCCGAAGTTGCACCAATTATTAATATACGTTCCATTATGTGATCCCCAATCGATTCGATAATAACGAACTAAACCGAGTTGAACCCCCGTTCAACAAAGCAATGGCCTCTCTAAAATCATCGGCATGTGGATAGGTCTTCGCAAACATAGCCTCATCCATTCGCGCATCTTTTGCCAAATAAAGACGCCCTCCCCAGTCCGCAACCATCGCATCCAACTCTTTCATCAATTTGAACACCTCAAAACAGACCGGAAAATCAAGAGCCAATGTATACCCCGCCATCGGAAATGAAATAAAACTCTCTTGCTCACCAAATAACTTCAGTACCGCTAAAAAAGAACCTAATCCACTCGCTTGAATCTTCTTTAAAATCGCTTCAACCGCCACTCGACCTGTTACTCGCGGTAGAACAAATTGATACTGCATAAATCCCCGCCGACCATAGATTCGATTCCAATTACCAATCGCATCTAACGGATAGAAAAAAGATTCATAATGAACCAAACGCTCCTTTACCGGTTTTTGATTCTGATGATAATAAACCGAATTAAAGGCCATCATCGTTCCTCGATTCAACAATCCATTCGGTAAAAAGAAAGGCACATTTAGCTTCCTCTGAGAAGCCGCTGAAAATGTCGAATGACCCTGAACCTGCTCCACAGTTGCATGCTCACCTCGCATCAACATTCCTCGACCCAGCGCATCGCCTCCTGCCAAGGTATCCACCCAAGCAACTGAATACGTCCACTCATCAAAAGATTCAAATGCATCCATCAACTCACTCAGCCGTGATGCACGAATCGTCTGTTGTCGAACCCAAGCCGATTCAATCGCTTTTAACTGAAGGGTTACATTCAAAATCACTCCGCTCAATCCCATGCCACCAATCGTGAGTGCAAAAAATTCAGGATATTCCTCCCGCGAGCATCGAACGATCGAACCATCCGCCCGCATCACTTCTAAAGACACCACATGCGCTCCGAACGAACCCTCCCCATGATGATTTTTTCCATGAATATCTGCTGCAACAGCACCGCCCAATGTTACAAACTTTGTTCCCGGTGAAACCGGTAAAAACCAACCCCGCGGAACAAACGCCTCTAAAAGTTCAGCCAACAAGGCACCTGACTCACAGCAAACTACACCCGAAGCCGAATCAAACGATAAGAACGAACGGAACGAACGTGTCATGATCACTCGCTTCTGCAATGAGGCATCGCCATAACTCCGCCCATTCCCATATGCAATCACTTCACCCGGCTCCCCAAGTGCCACCCGCAACTGTTCAGCTTGATTAAACCGAACTGTCTCAGCCTCCACGACCGGATAATTACCCCAATCCGCTATCTTTTGCTTCTGCATCTTATTTACCACTTGTTCCATACCTCTAATCAATATACATAGAATTGATGGCAAAAGTAGAGATCAATTGCACCAATTGCGGAACAGAAAGTTTCTTACATCGGGATGCGCTATACGAAGGGCTCACCAAAACAGGTGAATCTCTTAGTTGCTCTGCTTGCGGTCACGTCTATCCAAATGAAGAAGCCGTGCCCTTTCTAAACGAGATCCCTCAAGCCATAGTCTTTACCGATGCCGACCGGTCCCAAAATCCCAATATCTTTTCTAAAACCGAAGCAGAAAATCTATGTCGATACTGCACTAATTATATTGTGAACCCCTTCACGCAATTCTGTGCCTTGCATAAAAAAGAGGTTCAAGCTACCGAAAGCTGTCCTCAATTCAATAAGTATGAAGATAACAGCGATTCAAAATTCACCCTTTAACCTTCCGGCTCATCTAAAAGCTCAGGTTCCTGATGCAACTCCACTTTTTCGATCTTTTCAAACCGACTTGAAATTTTTCGGGCAGATGTATGGACCTCTTCCACATCCCGATTTGCCTGATCAATATGTTTCGCTAAATTCCCCATCCGAGATTGGAAACGCTCAAAATCTTTCGATAAAGCTACTAAATGGTCTTGAATGATATGCACTTGTTTACGCGTGGCTGCATCCTTCAGCACGGCTCGAGATGTCGTTAGCACAGCCATCATCGTCGTAGGTGAAGTCAACCAGACGCGTGCTTGTTGCGCTGTTTCAACCAAATCAGGGAAACGTGCATGAATCTCTGCAAATACTGCTTCCGCAGGAATAAACATCACCGCACCATCAGCAGTCGCTCCGGAGATAATATATTTTTCAGCAATATCTTTTATGTGCTTTTTAATGTCCTGACGAAACTGTTGTTCTGCTTGTTTTCGCTCCGGTTCTGAGATATCCGGATTGGACAATCGCTGATAACTTTCTAACGGAAATTTCGAATCGATACATAGCTTACCCGTAGGCTCGGGTAAAAAAAGGACACAATCCGCACGAACACCACTCGGAAACGTATACTGCTCAGCAAAAGTATTTGGCGGCATAACATTCGTAATTAAACCACTTAACTGCACTTCGCCGAAGGCGCCTCGTGACCGCTTATCCGCCAAAATTTCCTTTAATGAAACTACATTACCCGATAATGCCGCCATTTCCTCTTGCGCCTTATCAATCAACGCCAGTCTTTTCTGCACTTCACTAAAAACACTGGTTGTTTTTTCAAATCCTTTATCTAATCGCTCCTCAACCCGACCACTGATTTCACCCAACCGCCGTTCATTAGTCTCCACCAGATCTTTAAACCGTTCTCCTAACTGCCGCCCACTGCGCTCTAAAGATTCATCTACTCGTTGCCGAACTTTGTCCACATCTTCCCGTAGCTCTTTCTCAAGGCCGCGCATAATTTGTTCGACTCGCTCCATCTGATCAGAACGCTCTCGTATGCCCGCATCCATCCGGGCCTGCATTCGAGCTGAGCTCCATAAAAGAAAAATAAGATTCAGGATTAGAACACACCCGATAATTATCAACACCGTAT
>DOEU01000117.1 GCA_003532555.1 Verrucomicrobiota bacterium
ATTGAGTTTTTTTGAACTCTACCGCTTTTTTTTGATACCAGCTAGGCTCTATACATGAGAGGCTCACTGGCAAAGATATGATATTGCGATGTCGAGGTGGGTGATCGTAATGAGGGCAAAAAATATAATTAAAATGAAGTTTATATCCGCGCGGATAAAGAAGCGCAATATTTGGAATAATCCACTTAGTAGACAATATTTTATTCGCATAAAAAGTGGTTGAACCAGTAGATATAATAAGATCATAGGAGTTGTTTTTTGGAAGAGATTTATAAAGCGTTGGTGCTTTTATGAAAAGCTGATCAAAGAGATAACTTATTATTTTTGCTGATCGATTTTTAAATTCAATATCCACCACATCGTATTCCCAGCGCATGAGCGTTACGAGCGCAATCGATTGGTTGAGGTGTCCTGGTTTTTGATCATTTAATATCAGTGCTTTACTCATTATTGCACCTCTATTTTCCAGCGGTTATGCATCCAAAACCACTGATCAGGATAGGCCCTTATCATTTTTTCTATGGCTGCTTGATGTCGACGAGTTAGTTCGATGACTTGTTCTTCCTCTGGGCGTGGGTCAATATCCCAAGGTATGGGATCTCCGATAATAAATTTAAAATGACTCGATGGTGTATGGATCATGAAAATGGGCCAAACTTCTACTCCGTAGCGAATTTGCAAGAGAGCTGGTGCAGGTGTGCAATTCGCGTCATGATTAAAAAAGGGTACTTTAACATGCATGCGATCGTTGAGTTTTTGATCGATTAAAATGCCGACCAAGTCGCCTTTTTTTAAGGCGCGTAGCATGGGTAGCATCACATTTTTTTTATAAAATACATTTACTCCGAATCGTCGTCTAAGAGGGTTAATAATACGCTCTTCTATTAATTTATTGGTCGTCTCTCGGGCAATCACATGAATCTTATTTGAAATGTTGAGGGCTATAAATTGAGGTATTAATTCCCAGTTTCCAATGTGTCCCGTAATAGCGAGTGTTCGTTTTTCTGAGTTTTCAATATGGTTTTTGAAGACGTTCCAGTTTTCAGTTTTGATCGCTTCTTGAATCGCTTCATTGGAAATACGCCCACTTATAATTAGCAAATTAAATGCGATAGATCTGCCTAAATTAGCATAGGAGTTTTTTGCTATTTTAGTTATTTCACGCGAGCTTTTTTCTGGAAAAGCGATACGCAGGTTTGTCAACGTAATTTGCCGGCGTCTTCGAAGAAGATAAAAACAGCAAACGAATGCCTGCGCGAGTGTAGCGCGTACCCAATTAACGGGTAGACAGCGCAAAATAAATATTAAACCTTGAAGGAAATGATATTCTATATGGTCTCTTATTAACATCGACGTAGAGATTGGATGAACGGGAGTGGAATGCCAAGTCGATTTATTTAATTGCCATTGATGCTATCCCATTGACAGATGAGAATGACCTTTCTATATTTCGCGATTCTTGGGGTGATTAGCTCAGTTGGTTAGAGCGCTTGCTTGACATGCAAGAGGTCGGCAGTTCGAATCTGCCATTACCCACCATTTATTTTTGCGAAGCCCGAACCAACGCAAAAAAACGATCTTCGTAGGTTTCCCATAACCCTTCTCGTTTTAGCATAGACGCTAGATCGTTTATTCGGTTGGGTTCACGAGAAGCAGCTGCAAAGGCTTGGTCGATTCGATCTAAATATTGTTTTTTTTCATTCAGCACCTGCTTTTGCATTTGTTGCATATTCCCTTGAGCCGATTCTTGAACTAATTCGACCATTAATTTTAGAAGACAGACTTCCCAAGGTGAATCCACTCCTATTAAGATAGCCGCAAGTGGATCGTCTTTCGTTGCGTTCTCTTTTTTTACGCGTTCGACTACATTCTCCATGCGATCGGTAATAATAGATTCTTTGATCTCTTGTTTTTCTATACTGAAGCCATATTGAAGGATACGTAGATTTTGAGCATGTTCTTTTAACCATTCAGCATAGGCTTGGGCTTCGTTTCCAAAATTTTGAAGATCGACTTGCCCGAGCGTAGTCGGCGTAATTATTGTCGGCTTTAGGGCTTTTAATTGACCTTCTCTCACGCATACTTTATCAACGGCGTCCATCTGTTCACAAACCAAACTATAATTGACGATTGTATCACCGAATGTCTCTAATTGGGCAGAGGGTCGGACGACCAATTCCGTGTTATTTACAGCATACCAAAAATCAAATTGTTTATCTTCGCTCATACATATAATCGCCTTGTTAGTAGGATTTTCTACAGTTGGTTTAAGATGATTTTAACGTCTCTTTTTTTTCATAATCAGCAAATTGCATAGAGACAAGCTTCGAAATGCCTTGAGTCTCCATGGTTACACCATAGATGACATCGGCAGCGGCAATGGTTTGGCGACTATGCGTAATGAGAACAAATTGTGACTGGGTTAAGAACCCTTTCAGTGATGAAACAAATCGATTGATATTTGCATCATCAAGTGCAGCATCTAACTCATCCATTACACAGAATGGACTTGGTTTAACTTTGAAAAGTGAAAAGAGAAGGGCTACAGCGGTCATGGTTCGTTCCCCTCCAGATAGAAGCGAAATAGATTGTAGTTTTTTTCCAGGTGGGCGAGCGATAATTTCTATACCTGCTTCAAGAATATCTTCTTCATCGGTCAGAACGAGCTTGGCTGAGCCACCTCCAAATAGTTGTTTAAACATTTCTTGAAACTCTTTGTTAACCTGATGAAATGTTTTTTCAAAAAGTTCGGTAGTGGTATTATTAATATTCTTAATCATTTCAAGCAGTTGTTTTTTAGCTGCTGTAAGATCATTTTGCTCTTTCATTAGAAAGGCATATCGTTCTTCATGTTCAGCATGCTCCTCGATAGCTACGAGGTTGACAGGGCCCATGAGGTCCAGTTTGGCTTGAATCTCCGCAACACGTGTTTCAATAAAGTCTCTACTCGGCACTTCATCTTGATCCCATTCTGGTAGAGGTTCTTCAGAAAGTTCTTCGGGGGTAATCTGATATGATACTGTCAGGCGTTCAATTAGATTGTCTTGACGCATTAAGTTTTCAGCTTTTTCTACATCCATTTTAGACTTTTGTTTTAATAATGTTTCGAGTTCTTGGTATTGAATCCGAAGACTACTTTCGGCTGTAGTAATCGTATTAAGATAAACATCTCGTCGTGTACGTTCTTCTTGAAGTCTGACCTCTCCATTTTCAACTGTATTCTGAAGTGTTATAATCTGATTTTCTGCACGTTCAGATTGTTGTTCGAGTTCCTCAATGCGCTTTCTATAACTGTTCACACCATTCGATCTTTCATCGATTAATTCGTTTAGTTCTTTGATGCGTGCTTGGAGTGGTTGTTTTCTTGCATCGTGTTGTTCTTGTTGTTGAATACAATGAGCAGAATGAAGACGCTTCTCAGCGCTATCTTCAAACCTTTGTGAACGATCTTCTTCGTGCTGATTCATTTTTTTGGTCAGCTCTTGGATCGCACTGCGCAAGTGGTCTTGCTGATTTCGATGCGTTTGTATTTGCTCGGCAAGCGTTTGTCGTGATGAGTTGCCTGATACGGCATGATCTTCTAATTGTTGCAGTTCAAAGGAAACGGTTTTAGTCCTATTATCTGAAGCTTCAGTCTCACGTAAAATCACTTGTAACTCACCTTGGTGGATAGCTAGAGCTTGTTTCATTTGATCGATTTCGGAATGTAAAGAGGCGATTGGGTCATTCCCTTTTTCAAGTAACTTTTGACTTTTTGAATAAAGGGTCTCAGTCTGATGCAGATCTGCCTCAAGAGAGCTAAGTTCTTCTGAAACACGAATACGGAGATGATGACGAGCTAGTAGTGATCGTCCTTCATCTTCCTCGATTAACCATTCAGAAGCTTGTTGGCTAAAAAGAATACCTTCAGACGTGACATATCGTTTACTGCTTGGGAGTGGATCGGGCAAACGATCTAAGTCTTCGATTACGTTAATGTTGCCTATAAGGTGTTGGAGTAGTGGACGGAGTGAATCTGGACATTGAATATATTGGATCAGAGAGTCTGTCACATCATGGATAGGATCTGTGGGAGATGCGATGTCGGCATGAAGGAGCCGAATGCTTCCCAAAGACTCCGATTTCATTTTATTAAAAATAAGGCAAGCTGTGGCCTGATCTTTAACTATTAGTGTATCAATCACACTCCGTAAAGATGCTTCTAACGCGGCTTGCCATTTTGGATCTATGTCAATTTTTTCAACAAGTGGGCCAATGATTTGATCTGGGGAAAGCCATGCAGATGTTTCTTCAGTTTTGAGTAATTCTTGGGTTCCTGCAGGAAAACCGCTGTGTCGTGTTTCTTTTTCAGAAAGTAATTCTAGTTGCGCTTGTTTGGCAGCTATCTTTTGATGAAGGTCTGTTTTTTGTTGGAACCATTTAGCTTTTTCTTCTTCATTTTTTGAATGGCTTTGAAGAAGAGACTTATGTTGTTGTATTTGTTTTTCAAGTATCAATTTTTGCTCTGCAAGAGTTGCTTGCATTTGTGTGGCCCGTTCCTGAAAATTAGTTGTGGAACGAGAAAGTTCAGCCTTTTCGGTCGAGAGTCGTTCGCGTTTTAGCATGCGTTCACGATCTCGTGCATCAAATGAGTTTAAATCATTTTGCAGCCGAGTAATAGTACTGTCTAAATCGACAGAAGCCGTTCGTTTCTCAGAAAGATCATTACGAATTAGCTGCATTTGGTCTTCGAGTTCTTTTTGAAAGGTTAAGGCTTCTTCGAGCTCTTTCTTAGCCTCTGATACTGCGCTGAGAAGATTCGATTCGGCTTGTTTCATATTTACCAATTCGTGTTGATGATATTCTAGTCGATCTTTCGCTTCATTAGTCTCTCGATTATTTCTTTCTGCAAGAGAGTCAAGTTCTTTAATGCGATCTCGGTTGATCATGATCAGCTGATTGGCTTGCGATAGATTACTGCGCGCTTGGGAAGCTTCTTCAAGCGCTTTGTTAATGTGATTTTCCCGTTCGGCTAAAGCTTGTCTGGCATGTGACGCCTTAGTTTCAGTAGCTTCGATCTGCTGATGTAAATCTTCACTGGTTTCTTCGAGAGTGCTTATTTGGTTATTCAGTTTTATAAGATTGCTTTCTAGGTCGGCGAGATGTTGATTTGAAGCGAAGATATCCAGAGAGCGTATTTCAGAAGACAATTCTTTATAGCGTCTGGCTTTGCCGGCTTGGCGTTGAAGAGAAATAATTTGTCTTTTCACTTCACGAATCACATCATCTAGACGTAATAGGTTCGCATCGGTGTGTTCTAGTTTTCGTAAGGCTTCTTTTTTATCTGATTTATACTTCGTGATGCCGCTCGCTTCTTCGAATACGGCGCGACGGTCCTCGGGGCGAGCGGATAATATTTGATCGATTTTACCTTGTTCTAATACGGAATAGGAATCAGTTCCAACGCCTGTATCCATAAATAGACGTTGAATATCTTTGAGACGACATGCTTTACGATTCAGAAAATAGCCGCTTTCGCCAGATCGAAAAACACGGCGAGCTATGCAAACTTCATCGTAGTCAACACCGAGCGTGGATGCACAATCTGCAAGTGTAATACTCACTTCAGCCATACCAAGTGGTTTTGCGTTATCAGTGCCGTTAAAGATCACATCTTCCATTTTTGCACCACGAAGAGCTCGAGCACGTTGTTCACCTAGTACCCAGCGAACAGCATCAGATACATTACTTTTCCCACAACCATTTGGACCGACAATAGCAGTCATCCCCGGTTTAAATTCAAGTTTTGTTTTTTGTGCAAAACTTTTAAAGCCTACTAATTCAATAGATTTCAGGTACAAAAAAATTTCCTCCAATATGTACACTAAAGAATAGCACAGACAGTGCCTCACGTGGCAATGGATTTTTTCTAGATTGCAAGAGTGATCTGTTTGGCAGCATGAAGACCGGAGCATGCGGAGCCTTCGACGCGGGGCCCGCCAAATGCATCGCCGGCTAGCGTTAAATGAAGATCAGGGCTGGTTAGAGACTTTTCTTTATTGGGATTAATCGGCAATGTGTATCCCCAGCGGTGCGTTTGAGCGCCTTTAATAGACAATGTCATTAAGGATTTAATTTCATCTAAAATTAGCTCAATTTTTTCATCATGTGTATATTTCCATGTGGCAGTAGCAAAATCTGATGTGGTATGAATGGTCAAAGCGGGTAGATTCGAAATGCCTTTCATTTGATTATCTGCAATCCAACTAATTTTCGGATGATCGTATTTTATTCCACCGGGTTCAGGTAAACCGCTAGGATCATTTAAGCGGAGTAGGATAGATAGTCCTTTCTCATATCGTATATTTTGAAGCGCATGTTGCATATTTGAAGGAAGTGGAAAGTGCGTTGTCTCAAGTAGACGTGTTGTTTGAGGTGTCGGAGTGGTGATTAGGAGGTGTATTCCGCTATAATCTGTGCCGTCTTGGCAAAAGGCAGTCCATTTTTGATGATTGTAGGAGAGTTTGATAACTTCCTTTGAGAGATAAACGTCAAGATTCTTTGCAATGTGCTTAGGAAGACTGTTCATGCCTTGATGTGCCACCCATCGCGGATGTTTTTTAGATTGATTGCACTCGCTTTCAAACCAGATTTTTATGATGTCGGCAGCACTCCATTGTTCGACATAGGTTTGAAAGATAGGTTGTCGTACTGTAAAAAATTGAGCACCGTGGTCAAAAATAGCACCATCGAATGTTCTTGTTGCCATCCGACCGCCATGATTACGACCCTTGTCAAGAACTGTGACTGAACTGCCGGATTCTTTAAGTTTTGTGGCCGCCATTAATCCGGATATACCCGCACCTATGATTAAAACATCGCTTGGATTATGGTGTTGCATGAGATCCTTGTTTTAGAGATGCAAACGCGACTAGTGCTTTTTCTCGCGTTTGTTTTAAATCAACAATGGGAAATGGATAATTTTTACCAAGAGTTAAACCAGCTTTTTTGAGTGTCAGAGCGGGTGCTTCCCACGGATTAAAAAGGAACTCATTTGGCATATGTTTT
>DOEU01000083.1 GCA_003532555.1 Verrucomicrobiota bacterium
ATCGAATCCACTATCGAAGTGAATCCAAACAGCATAGATAAGGAAAAGTTATCGATTCTTAAACAAGGCGGCATTCACCGTATTTCCATTGGGGTCCAGACATTTCAATCGCAGGCTCTTCGGTTGTTAGGGCGTGCTCATAATAGAAGCCAATCAATTAAAGCTTTTGAACTCGCACGAGCAGCTGGTTTTGATCAGATTAATATAGATTTGATTCAGGCAGTTCCAGGCTTGTCAGATACACAGCGTGTGGATGACATTGATCAGATAGTAAAACTTCAGCCTGATCATATCTCCTATTATAATCTCATTTATGAGCCTGGAACACCATTAACACGAGATAAGGAAGAAGGAAAACTATGCTTGTTGAGTGATGATGAAGAATCTGTTTTATACGATAAGATTGCTGCACGATTGCTGGCGGTTGGGTATGAACATTATGAAATTTCAAATTTTAGCAAACAAAACCAAGCGTGTTTACACAATATAAATTATTGGAAGGGCGGCGAATATATAGGTTGTGGCCCATCGGCTCATTCTCATTGGAGAGGAGATCGGTATAGCAATATAGCAGACCTTCACGCTTATTGTGAGCGACTTGAGGAGAAACAAAATATTGTGGATATGCGAGAACATTTGGACCCGCTTCCGAAAGCCAGGGAAACTCTCGTGATGTGGTTGCGACTAAGTGAAGGAGTTCCTAGAGGAGCTTTTGCTTCTAAGTCTGGGATAACGATTGATGAACTTTATACCGATGAAATCGACGAGTTGATAGGCCATGGTTTGCTTGAATGGCACCAAGATGTTTTGCGGATACCAATTGAAAAAAGATTTATAAGCAATGCAGTATATTCGGCGTTGGTATAATATCGACAAGATAAGTGACATAATCCGCTTGCAATCAACCACTTATTCGTTAGTTTCTTCACCCTTTCAACAGAATAACTAAACCATTTATACAACGAGGTAGAATTATGGGTCGTCAATGTGCAGTAACGGGCAAAAAGACAACAGTCGGTCGCCGAATTGTTCGCAAGGGTCTTGCCAAGAAAAAAGGCGGGATTGGATTACATGTAACTAGTGCGACAAAGCGTACGTTCAAGCCAAATCTACAACGCGTCAAAGTGCGCGACGAAAACGGCACTGTAAAGCGGGTGTGGGTTTCTACAAAAGCACTTCGATCTGGTCAGGTTACGAAAGCATAATATTTACTAGATGCAAAAAAACCGCTCTTCGAATCATGAGCGGTTTTTTATCCACGATGATTGTAGCTCTGATTACCAGCTTGCTTTGGTCATGCCGGGGATTTTTCCCTGAGAGGCCATTTCACGCAAGGTGATGCGTGATAACTTGAATTTTCTATAAACCGCATGAGGACGACCTGTTATAGAACAACGGTTCATGATGCGATTAGGGTTGGCATCTAAAGGCAGTGAGCGCAGTTTGCGAATAGCTATCATCCGATCTTCGGGAGATGATTCAGCACTGCTAATAATCTTTTTCAATGTAATACGCTTTTCGTAGTAGCGGTTAGCTAGTGCAATGCGCTTCTGATTCTTTACAATTTTACTTTTTTTTGCCATATGAGCTCTGATTCCTTAATTAAAAGAGGCGAATAAAACCTCATTATCGTACCTATTGGCAATCAAAATATATTTTTTTTATAGGTTATTCATTTTGATGGTATGTATTCAAATAGTTAATTATTGTTGTTGTGATTTAGATAATAAAGATATGTTATTTTAATTGTATAGACAAAGAGGATGTATGAAGAGACATCAATTATCTGCAAAGCTATATGATGAAAACATTGAATTGGCTTTCTTTAAAAAATTAGAAAAGCGACTCCCTTTCGATACGGAGATTCTGCAAGTTTTGGCTGAGCTATATACCAAGAATAAATTTTATCAAGCTGGGCTAGCGGTAGATCTTAAATTATCTAAATTAGAACCTCAAAATGGAACAGTATGGTATAATTTAGGTTGTTCTTTCGCCTTAAATCAACAATTTGATGAATCATTTAAAGCACTCTCCAAAGCAATCGAATATGGATATGATGATTACGAATGGATCAAGAATGATAGTGATCTTGATGGTCTAAGGGATGATAAACGATATGAGTCTTTGTTAGAATTAATTTTCACTCAGACGTCTTCATCTTATGAAGATGAAGAGTGTTGATTTTTTATCTACCGTGTGATTGGTTTTTTTGCGTTATTCGCTACATTTAAACCCATGTATAGCGAGCCATCCATTTCGACAGAGGTTGAAAAAACAAAAATTTCATCTAATGTGATTTATATTTCATCCGTTTCAATCAAGGGAAAGAAAACAAGTATTGCGCCAGGTTGCATTTTAGGTGAAGAAGGTCCAGTGATACTTGAGAACTGCCGTTTAGGGCGAAATGTTCGTCTTAAAGGAGGCTATTTTAAAGATGCTGTGTTTCTCGATTATGCCTCTATGGGTACAGGTGCTCATGTTCGCGAAGGAACACTCTTAGAGGAATATGCAAGTGGGGCTCATACAGTTGGGCTAAAGCAGACTATTCTTTTTCCATATGTTACTACTGGTAGCCTTATTAATTTTTGCGATGGATTCATTTCAGGCGGTACCGATTGCACGAACCATTCTGAGATCGGATCATCTTATGTTCATTTTAATTATACACCCAATCAAGATAAAGCGACCGCTTCTCTATTTGGAGATGTGGCACGAGGTGTTTTTCTTCAAGAAAATCCCATTTTTTTGGGCGGACAGGGCGGTACAGTTGGGCCAGTTAAAGTAGCTTTTGGCAGTGTGATTGCCGCAGGCACGATCTTGAGAAAAGATATAGTAACAGAGAATCGATTTATCATTGAACCTTCTCTGAAACCAACAGAGCGCCCTTGTCAGCTTCCAAGGTATTCAGGTTTGAAACGGATAGTGACTAATAATATTTCTTATATTGGAAATCTCTATGCATTGCAGGCGTGGTATCAGCAGGTACGTTTGAAAACAGTTCGAGACCTTTTTGATGAATCTGTATATGCTGGCGCAGTTGAGTTAATCGAGGAATCCATTCAGGAGCGAGTCAGGCGTTTAGAAGCACTTCGCGAGCGAGTAGCGAGCTCGCATAATGAGAATCAACTCGGTCTAAATGATTTGGAGCTTCAGTATCAGCAAAGATTTATTAAACATTGGAAGGTGCTTCGCAAGCGATTGTTAAAACCTTCTATTGAAGCCCCACTTCACCTTACAGGCGCATTTAGTCCTAAAGAAGAGTATATCGAAACGATTCAAAAATTATCGGAGGAAGTTCGTTCGGTTGGTACGATCTGGTTGAGTGCCATTGTAAGAGAGATAGAAGATAAATTGGAATCTCTGTATGAGTAATTACTTTGGTACAGATGGAATTCGAGGTAAAGCCAACATGGGAATACTGCGTGGGGATCAGCTGGTCCTTTTAGCACATTCTATTGTTGATTGGTTGATGGATCGGAATTGTTCTCAGCCTGTAATATATGTAGGTCGTGATACGCGTATTAGCGGTACCATGATGGAACATACATTAGCAGGCGCTTTTACAGCGCTAGGGGCGCATGTGCGTTTAATGGGGGTTGTTCCCACTCCGGCTATTTCTCATGCCGTTTCCATTAACAAGGCGGATTTGGGTATCATGATTTCGGCTTCACATAATCCATTCGGTGATAATGGGATTAAGTTATTTCGGCCGGATGGTCATAAATTATCAAACAAGGAACAAGATGCTCTCGAATTAATCATTCTTGATTCTTCACGTCCAATCACTTGGAAAACTAATGATCAGATTGGAACCGTTGAGGCAGCGGATGGGGGAGTGATTGAATATCTTGATTTTTGCAAAGGAACACTCCCCACAGAATTTAAACTTGATGGGATGCATGTGGTATTGGATGTTTCAAACGGATCCATGTATAAATGCGCTCCAAAACTTTTTCTTGATATGGGTGCAACAGTTACGGTTTTGCATGATCGCCCAAACGGAATAAATATTAATCAGAACTGTGGATCGCAGCATACGCAGGATCTCGCGGCAATGGTTCGAGAGAAACAAGCGGATCTGGGTATTGCTTTTGATGGGGACGGAGATCGATGCATTGCGGTGGATGAAAATGGAGATGAACTTCGTGGGGATCAGCTTTTAGCAATTTGTGCACTTGAATTAATCCGTCGGAATGAATTAACGAATCATACTTTGGTGGTTACGGTTATGAGTAATTTAGGGCTTCATTCGGCCATGCAAGATTATGGTATTAAAGTTGAAGTAAGTGGGGTGGGTGATCGTAACGTTATGGAGAAGATGCAGTCTTGCTCGGCAGCTCTCGGCGGCGAGGACTCAGGACATGTAATCTTTCGTGATTTACACACTACAGGAGATGGGCTAATCACGGCCCTGCAATTGATTCGTGCGTTGAATGCGAGTCGTAAGTCGTTATCTAAGTTAGCGACCTCTATACTCCTTTATCCACAGACTATAGTGAATGTGAGTGTATCCAAAAAACCGCCGTTGGAGACAGTTCAACCAATTCAAGAAAAAATAGCGTGGGCGACTGCTAAACTGGGTAAAGAGGGTCGAATTCTCATTCGATATTCAGGAACGGAATCAATCTGTCGAGTGATGGTTGAGGGTAAAAATGAAGATCAAATTAATGGAATTGCCTCAGCGCTTTCAGTATGTATAGAGAGCCATCTTTCATGAATATACCCCTACTTCGCACATCTTTACTTGAACGTAGATACAAAACTGCGCACACCCAAATAGATCTTTTTAAGCAACTCTGTTTTGAAATGTCAGAAAAAGATACGGTGTCTATCATGGGAGCTAGTGGATCGGGAAAGAGTACGCTTCTACATGCTATGGGAGGACTTGATTGTCCCGATGCAGGGGAAGTTTTTTTTCGGGGTGATTCGATTTATAAAATGGGGCATCGCTGGCGAGGTACCTATCGAAATCAACATGTAGGATTTATTTTTCAATCTTATCATTTACTGAGTGAACTCACAATACAAGAAAATGTGGCGCTTCCTGCGCAAATCCATAAAGGTCGGAAGAATGCGATGCATATGGCTGAAGAATTGTTAGATGCGATTGGGTTATCAGATCGCTTGACTCATCGTCCTCAAGAGCTTTCAGGGGGAGAACAACAGCGGGTTGCTATTGCACGCGCGCTTGTAAATAATCCCTCTTTAATATTGGCTGATGAGCCTACGGGCAATTTAGATGCAGCAACTGGCGAGAAAGTCCTGCACTATTTATTTCAACTCATTGAATCGAGAGGGCATAGTCTAGTACTTGTGACACATACACAGCAAGTTGCTGAGCTGTGTGCAAAAAATTACATGCTTAAAGCGGGAATATTGAAGGAGGTAGATGTTTAAATGAAAGTATACGTAAGTGGTAAGTGGGTAGATGAGGAAGATGCAAAGATTTCTGTATTTGATCATGGTCTTCTCTATGGAGATGGTGTCTTTGAGGGCATACGGATTTATAATAACCGCGTATTTTTATTAAGTGAACACATAGACCGTTTATATGATTCTGCTAAAGCAATAGCTTTAACTATTCCAATGGATAAAGCAGAAATGATGGAAGTAGTAGCGCAGACATGCCGGACAAATAAACTCGCAGATGGTTACATACGTCTTGTCGTTACGCGTGGAAAGGGATCGCTTGGATTAAATCCCTATTTATGTGAACATCCAGAAATTATTATTATCGCAGCCAAAATTCAACTTTATGCGCAAGATCTTTATGAAAATGGATTAAAAATTGTAACTGTTGGAACCGTGCGGAATCATCCTGAAGCAATTAACCCTAGAATTAAGAGCTTAAATTATCTAAATAATGTATTAGCTAAAATTGAAGCGATTAATGCTGGTTGTATGGAATGTTTAATGCTCAATCATAAAGGAGAAGTTGCAGAAGCTTCTGGAGATAATATTTTTTCGATTCGGAATGGTACGATCATGACCCCGCCGAGTCATTCTGGAGCTCTAGAGGGTTTAACGCGCAATAAAGTGATCGAACTAGCTAGAGAAGCGGGATATGAAGTAGTTGAATCTCCTATGGCTCGATATGATCTATATGTAGCCGATGAAGTTTTTCTTACGGGAACCGCTGCAGAAATTATCTCCGTTGTTGAAATTGATAAACGACCTATTGGGGATGGCAAACCGGGTAGTGAAAGCAAACGTTTAGCTACGCTTTATTCAGATCATGCTAAATCAAATGGATACGCTTTATAAGCGAGCATATTGCAATAAAATTGAGTCAATAAGACACTATTGAGTCATTATGTGTAGTTTAGATTATAGATACGTTGCGTCTTTGAAAAAAATTCTTAGAAATTACTCATATTTTTAACCAAAAATACTTGGTATGTTTTGTGCAACCTTAAACGATGAAAATGTCGTTTAGGATAAAAAATGAAATGTGAATTTTGTAATAAAAATAATGCAACGATTCATCTAACACAGGTGGTCAATGGTAGTATGAAAAAGTTGAATATTTGTCAGCCATGTGCTGAAAAAAATGGAATCGACTTAAACTCACCCATATCCATTACTGATGTTCTTATGGGTATTGATAAAAAATGGACGCGGGGAGAACTCTCTGATTCAGTGGAAGAATATGATCTGGCCTGTAGTCGCTGCCAGATGACTCGTGCAGAATTTAAGAAGCAAGCGCGCTTGGGATGTCCGGAGTGTTATAGTGCTTTCTCGGCAGAATTAAATACTATTACTCAGGCGATGCACCACAGTCGGCAACATGTCGGTAAGATTCCGGCTCGAGAAGGTAATGAAGTCAAATTATCGGCTCAAATAACAAGCTTGCAGCATAAAATTGATTTAGCCATTAAGAAGGAAGAATACGAAAAAGCTGCATCGCTGCGAGACGAAGTTCGCAAATTAAAATTATTGATTGAGAGCGATAATGATTAAATCAATTACTCTGGATAATTTAGTTCAACGTCATGGGAGTTGGCTAGAGACGGGAATTGATGAAGGTCCGGTTATCAGCAGTCGGGTCCGTTTAGCTCGTAATTTAGATGCGTATCATTTTCCTAGCTGGGCTCCGGAAAATCAAAAACATGCAATTTGGAATCAGTCTCACGCGTTATTTTCAACTGTCGACAAGGCCTACATGTGTTGGGAAATGGGTGAGATGCCAGAAATGGATAGAGAGCTTTTATTTGAGCGCCACTTAATCAGTCAGGAATTAGCACATAAAGAGAAAGATAGTGGGGTTTTTGTTTCAACCGATGAAATGATGTCGATAATGATTAATGAGGAAGATCATATTCGGATTCAAGCACTGAAACCGGGCTTAAATGTTAAAGAAGCGTGGGAATCTGCAAGTGCGATAGACGATGAACTAGAACAAACCCTTACATATGCATATAATAAGCGCTTAGGTTATTTAACATCCTGTCCTTCCAACGTCGGAACAGGATTACGTGCTTCCGTTATGTTGCATCTCCCGGGTCTTATTTTATTGGAAGAGATGGATTCAGTTGTAAACGGTATATCAAAAATTGGACTAGCAGTTCGAGGAATGTGGGGAGAAGGCACGGAAGCAGTTGGTAATATGTTTCAGATTTCAAATCAAATAACATTGGGTAAAGATGAAGACCAAATTGTTAACCATTTAGAACAAATCGTACTTGAATTAGTGGATCATGAATTAAATGCAAGACAGCGACTGATGAATGAAAAACAACTCATTATCGAAGATCATATCTCACGTTCTTTCGGCTTGCTTTCGCATGCTAAATTGATGGCGAGCGGAGAAGCTCTTAATTTACTTTCAACATTAAGACTAGGGATAGATTTAAATTTAATTAGTGGAATAAATCGTCAAGAGATGGATCAACTCTTTATTTCAACACAACCTGCACATTTGCAGAAAGTTGAAGGGAATGAGCTTGATCCAAATCAGCGTGATATAGTTCGCGCTGAAATGTTGAGAAAATTTATGAAACATGCAAATCTGAATATTGAACAGGAGTGATATGGATAATTTTACACCACGGGCGCAACAGGTTTTGCAATTAGCACGTAAAGAAGCGGATAGGTTTAATCATGGATATGTCGGCACAGAACATGTCTTGCTTGGATTAATCGCACTTGGTCATGGCGTAGCCGTAAATGCGTTACAATCCGTCGGTATTGATCTAGCTTCAGTTAGAGTTGAAGTGGAAAAAGCGGTAGGCACTGGACCCGAAACCAAAACCATCGGAAGTATTCCTTTTACACCGCGTGCAAAGAAAGTTCTTGCGCTTTCAGCTAGTGAAGCAAGAAGTCTTGGACATAGTTATGTTGGTACGGAACATATCTTACTTGGGTTATTGCGTGAGGGAGAGGGGATTGCAGCTCGTGTGCTTGAAAATCTTGGAGTTGATTTAGATGAGATTCGGTATGAAATTATGAAAACACTTGATCCTGAATATGATACTGAAGGCGATGAAGATTTTGATTCGGAACCAGAAGAAAATATGGCAGGTGGTGGAGAGCCATTAGCTCAACCGGCAAAAGGTAAATCGAAAACACCAGCGCTTAACTCGTTTGGACGGGATTTAAATAAAGTTGCGTCTTCCGGAAAACTAGATCCTGTTATTGGTCGTGAATCCGAGATTGAGCGCGTTATTCAAATTTTATGCCGCCGCACGAAGAACAATCCTGTTCTTTTGGGAGAGGCTGGGGTGGGAAAGACCGCGATTGCAGAAGGGCTTGCCCAGTGTATTATTGCTGGAGATGTGCCTGACTTATTAATTAATAAGAAGGTGATAACATTAGACTTGGCTTTAATGGTGGC
>DOEU01000088.1 GCA_003532555.1 Verrucomicrobiota bacterium
CAAAACGCTCCTCACAAAACGTAATCGCAAAATATGATGCCAACCCCTCCATATACCAATCCTTCACCGCCGGATTTAATACATGCACCACCTCATGTGCCAACAAAAACCAAATCTCATCCGAATCCGCATCGACCCCCAAATAAATCACCACATCACCCGACGTATTCGGCACCCGCTCCGTCAACGAAAAATCCTCTGCGATCCGCAGATGACGCCACGCAGGTCGCTTTCGAGATCGCCGCAACTTAACCTCCATTATCGGCTCACTCGGATCCCCCAACAACGCAGTCGCCTCCTGCAAACTTGCCTCCATAAATGAACGCAACGCCGGACTATCTATCGGCTCATAAAACGAATGCCAAGCCACCCCCGCCGGTGGCTCCGTATCATGGAACGTTACACATCCATTAACCATCAAAAAAAGGGTGGCTAATAGCACACCCTTTCTCTTCCATATATCTATTAATAGCATTTGCTTAATCTAGCAACGCCACATGATCATCCGACTGAACAGCATCACCCACAATTTCAGAGATATGGATCGTTATACGCCCAATCTGATCAATCCCCAACGAATCACTCATGCTCTCGCGAATCCGCTGTTGCATCACCTGCGAAAACTCCGGAATCGGATTACCCGCCTGCACCTTCACTCGCAATGTAATCTCCAACTTTTTTTGACGACTCAATAATGTTGAATCTACATTCTTAACCGCCGAAAACTCCTTTGCCGTTCGCTCCACAAAATCCCTAATCGCCCGCACACTAATGCCTACCGATCCTCCATCTGATTCAAAATTAATAAAACCATCCGCCTTTGAGCCCAAGCCACCTATCCAACGCAACAGCACAGACAGTACCATCAACGCACCCACAAAAGCACTCGTCAAAGGCGCCTGAAGATAAAAAAGAATTTGATCACCAAAACTTCGATCAATCAAATTTCCATAGAGAAGCGCTCCACCAATCACCAATAAAAGCAATGTGGAAATTACATCCCAAAAAGCACCCGACCGGCGGTTCATCCTATTTCCTCATCTTTTGTTTCACACTGGCTTCGAATCCCCTGCACAACCACATTCACCGCAAATACTTGCTGACCTGTCATCTCCTCAACCGCACTCTTCACAGCCGTTTGCAACTGAACACAAATTTCAGGAATCTTAACGCCAAACTCCAACACCACCGTCAGATCAATCGTCAACAACTCCTCATTCTCTTTTTCAATTCGAATGCCACGATCCTTGGCTTTTTTACCAATCATACCCGCGATATCATCCGCCAACGAACCCTGCAATTCAACCACACCCGGCACTTTCTCAGCCGTTTCACGTGCAATTACCGCAATCACATTGTTATTAATTCGGATTTGACCCATTCCCTCACCAGAAGTCTCCGTGATTGCAAAATCACGCGTATCAGCCACTGCATTGCCTGTTTGATTATCCATTGCCATCTCCTTTAAACACCCTGCACATCTTTCAAAAAGACGTCATTCATAAATATTTCCAAATATGCCGTATTATACGAACCCGAAATAAACGTCGGATCATCCATCAATGCCAAACCTAACGGTACCGACGTTTGAGGTCCATTTATCGTAAACTCAGCCAACGCCCTCTTCAAGCGCGCAATTGCCTCAGTTCGATTTCGTCCCCGCGCAATAATTTTTCCTACCATGCTATCATAATACGGAGGAATCATATAACCCGAATAGACATGTGAATCGATTCGGATTCCAGGCCCCCCCGGGAAATGAACCGCTTCCACCGGCCCCGGTGCAGGCGTAAAATTCCGATACGGATCTTCCGCATTCACCCGATACTCAATTGCATGCCCCTGAATTACCACTTCATCCTGCTTAAACGACAGTTTCTCACCCGCCGCCACACAAATCTGCTCCTTCAGCAAATCAATTCCCGACACCTCTTCCGAAACCGTATGTTCTACCTGAATTCGCGTATTCATCTCCATAAAATAAAACTGCTTCGCGATCTCGTCATATAAAAACTCAAGCGTGCCCGCGCTATCATAATCCACCGCCTGCGCCGCCTTTACTGCTGCATCGCCCAAAGCCTTCCGCTCATCATCCGTCAACGTCGGCCCCGGTGCCTCCTCAACCAACTTCTGATGCCGCCGCTGGATCGAGCAATCTCGCTCCCCCACATGGCACACATTTCCATGCTTATCGCCAATAATCTGAACCTCAACATGCCGCGCCGACTCAATATATTTTTCCATGAACAAATCCGGATTACCAAACGCCGCCTGCCCCTCCGCCTGCGCCGACATGAAGCCCTGTAAAAGCTCTTCATCACTCCGCGCTACACGCATACCCTTGCCGCCACCGCCAGCCACCGCCTTCATCAAAACGGGATAGCCCATCTCCTTCGCCAAAGCCAACGCCGCATCTGCATTCGGTAAAATTCCCTCAGAACCTGGCGTAATCGGAACCCCCGCCGACTTCATCGTATCCCGTGCAATCGCCTTATCACCCATATTACGAATACAATCTCCCGAAGGACCAATAAACGTAATATTACAATTACCGCAAATATCAGAAAACGGCGCATTCTCTGCTAAAAACCCATAGCCCGGATGAATCGCATCCGCATCTGTTAGCTCCGCTGCCGCGATAATATTCGTCACTTTCAAATAACTATCCGTAGCCGCAGCCGGCCCAATACAAACCGCTTCATCCGCCATCTGCACGTGCAACGAATCTGCATCTGCATCCGAATAAACTGCGACCGACTGAACGCCCAACTCCTTGCATGCACGAATAATCCGTAATGCAATCTCCCCCCGATTGGCAATAAGTACTTTATTAAACATCTTGCCCCTTACTTAGGCTCTACCAAAAAGAGCGGCTGGCCAAACTGTACCGGATCCCCATCCTCCACAAGCGCTTTCTTGATGGTTCCCGTCACCTCCGCATTGATCTCATTCATCACCTTCATCGCCTCGACAATACAAACCACCGACTCCATAGTAACAGTATCGCCCTCATTCACATGCGCCGGCTGATCAGGCGCCGGCTTCCGATAGAAAGTCCCCACAATCGGAGACGTTATCTCAATTAAGTTAGAAGGTTTCTCTGTCACCGGAGTCGCGGCCTCAACAACAGGAGTTACCGATGGAGCTGGTGCCGCCGGAGCCACCGCCGTTGGAGCCGAATAAACCACCTGAGGTTCCCCACCTCCCCGTTTTAATAGCAGCTCCCCATTGGCATCCTTCATCGAAAATTCGGTAAGCCCTTTTTCTTCCATCAGTTTCACGATCCGTTTGATCTCGCTGATATCCATCGCAGTCCTCCTAAATATTAATCAAATAACAACACCACTAATAGAACACCATTTAACCCCACCTTGCCCAGCCCTTTCCCCACCAGATTCATCACCCAACATCATACCTCATAATCATTTCACCTCATGCCATCCAATTAGCTGTATCGATCAGAATAGAAAAAATATTGGACTTAAAAATTTAGATAACGGTAATATCAATTTTTTTAAGCTATTCAAACTTTGGGTTATTAAAAGCGCTATGTAAGTTCTTATCCTTATCGTCCGCATAAGGATCAACGATAACCATTACCTGATGAAATCGTATAAGAAGAAAGTTGTAAGTGTTTTTTAAATAAACCTACCGCTCAATTTATAAATTTTTTAATGGTTAAATCTTAATTAAATCGTGTCTATGGCGCTGCCGATATAGGTGGCGGGTGTCAATTCGAGCAGGCGTTGTTTGTCGGCGGCGGGAATCTCAAGCGTTTCAATGAAGGCTTGGATGGTTTGTTGGTTGATGCCGTCGTTTCCACGGGTGAGTTCTTTGAGTTTCTCATACGGTTTTTCGATGCCGTGCTTGCGCATGACGGTCTGGATTGGCTCGGCCAAGACCTCCCAAGCGTTGTCGAGATCAGCGGCAAGAATATGCTTGTTGAGCTTAAGCTTGCTAAACCCTTTCAATGTAGAGCGATAGGCAATCAAACTGTAACCAAAACCAACGCCCATATTCCGCAGGACGGTTGAGTCGGTGAGGTCGCGCTGCAAGCGCGAGATGGAGAGCTTTGCGGAGAGATGCCCAAACAACGAATTTGCCAATCCAAGGTTGCCTTCAGAGTTCTCAAAATCAATCGGATTCACTTTATGCGGCATGGTTGAAGACCCAACTTCACCTGCAATGGTTTTCTGCCCAAAATATCCCATCGAGATATAAGTCCAGATGTCACGATCAAGGTCAGTTAAGATCGTATTGAAACGTGCTAATGCATCAAACAGTTCTGCCATATAATCATGAGGTTCAATCTGAGTGGTATAGTGGTTTTGCACCAATCCAAGCTCCCCTTCAATTACACCTCCGGCCAATGCTTTCCAATCCAACTCGGGATAGGCACTCAAGTGGGCGTTATAGTTCCCCACCGCGCCATTCAATTTTCCACGCAGTTGCACCGCTTCCGTCTGGACTTTCTGACGTTTGAGTCGATCAGAAAATACCGCAAGCTCTTTTCCAATCGTGGTGGGAGAGGCAGTTTGACCGTGCGTTCGCGCGAGCATCGGCGCCGCTTTCCATGCAACGGCGAATCCATCGAGTGCATCGATTAACTCCTGTTGTATCGGCAGAATTGCCACCAATCCATCTTTGAGCATAAGCGCATGCGAGAGGTTATTAATATCTTCGGAAGTACAGGCAAAATGGATGAATTCACCGAGTTCCTCTATCGAGCTGCCGGCGATCTTCTCTTTCAGGTAATACTCCACCGCTTTCACATCGTGGTTAGTCGTGCATTCAATCTCTTTTACTTTTTCAGCTTCCGCTGCCGTAAAGTCGAAAACAATGTCATTCAATTGTGCTACCTCATCGGCACGCAATGCTCGACATTCGGGTATGCCTGCTTCTGCACAAAGTGCTTTTAACCAAAGCACCTCCACAAGCACTCGATTTCGAATGAGAGCAAATTCAGAAAAAGCATCGGTAAGTTCACTCACTTTTGCGGCGTAGCGTCCATCTATCGGGCTAATGGCAGTAATCATAACGTTTATCTCCGTCTATCGTTGAGTAGGTACTATAAATCGCTTTAACGAATATGGAAACTGGCAATCGGAAGAATTAGATCTGTGCAAATAGCGCACCCCATTGTTCGATGGCAACTTGAAGCGCTCTGCCTCGATGCGAAATACGATTTTTTTCAGCTGGGTCAAATTCGGCATAGCTATAATCATATCCATCCGGCATGAAAACCGGATCATATCCAAAGCCACCTTCACCCCGCATCTCTGTGAGGATTGTTCCCTCCATTGACCCTTCTAAGGTACGTACTTCGCCGACCAGATTGACCAAGGCCAACACAGTCCGAAAACGAGCTCGGCGGTTGGATTTTCCCTTCATCTCAAACAGGAGTTTGCTGCAGTTGTCCACATAGGAGCAGTGTTCACCCGCATACCGCGCCGAATAGACCCCAGGAGCTCCCTCCAGCGCATCGACTTCCAATCCCGAATCATCCGCCAACGCCCAACAGCCAGTTGCAGTGGCAATCGTAGTCGCCTTCTTAATCGCATTTCCCTCGAGCGTATCTTTATCCTCTACCACATCGGGAATCTGTGGATAGTCAAACGAAGACTTAACCGTATGTGAATCAAACCCAAGTACATCTCGGATTTCCTCTAATTTATTTGCATTTCGAGTAGCGAGTACCAGTTGCATGAACCATCTCCTTTTCATAAAGATTATAAAAAAAAGACCCTGCATCCAAGATACAGGGTCTAAAAAAGAAAAAACCGGCTACTTGCTACTCTCCCGAGGTCTACCCCTCAGTACCATCGCCGCTACGACTCTTCACTTCTGTGTTCGGAATGGGAACAGGTGTTACATTCGCGCTATCGTAACCGGAAAAATTCAAATTAGGGACAAAAGCATAGTATTGAAATAACAGCAACGCGCTGTATACCTTACGTCTGAGCCCGTCAATCTTCATAGCGGCCTTTTGCAAACCGCTACTATCAATTGGTAGCATTCAAACTTTTTCTCCCATCGGGAAAAAAATAAAGATCAAGCCTCACGGCTAATTAGTACTGGTTAGCTTCATACATCACTGTACTTACACGTCCAGCCTATCAACGTCCTAGTCTAGAACGAGCCTTGAGTGTTCCGAAGAACAAGGGAAGTCTTATCTTAGAGGGGGCTTGGCACTTAGATGCTTTCAGCGCTTATCCTTCCCGTGCGTAGCTACCCAGCGATGCCGTTGGCACGACAACTGGAACACCAGAGGCACGTTAATCCTGGTCCTCTCGTACTAAGGATTAATCTCTTCAAACTTCCTGCGACCACGGCGGATAAGGACCAAACTGTCTCACGACGTTC
>DOEU01000099.1 GCA_003532555.1 Verrucomicrobiota bacterium
ATGGACTGGATGGAACAAGAACAAGAGCGCGGTATCACCATCACCTCCGCCGCCACTACCTGCGTCTGGAAAGACCATATGCTCTCCTTGATCGACACCCCCGGTCACGTTGATTTCACTATGGAAGTAGAGCGTGCGCTCCGCGTACTCGATGGAGCAATCGCCCTCTACTGTGCGGTAGGTGGGGTTCAACCTCAGTCCGAAACTGTATGGCGCCAATCCGAACGCTACGAAGTGCCTAAAATTGCATTTGTCAACAAAATGGACCGGATCGGGGCCGACTTCTATGCCGTCATCGAAAACATCCAAGAGATGTTAGGAGCCAATCCGGTACCCGTTACTATTCCAATCGGTGCTTCAGAAGATTTTGTCGGCATCATTGATTTGATCAGCATGAGAGCCCTCATCTTTAAGGATGAGGTAATGGGTGCCGAATGGGATGAAACCGAAATCCCAGCCGAACTCGCCGACACGGCAAAAGAATGGCGCAATAATCTCGTTGAAAAATGTGCTGAGCAAGATGAAGCACTTATGGAAAAATATTTCGAAGACGGTGATCTCACCGAAGACGAACTCTGGGGCGCTCTCCGTCAAGCCACATGCATGCGTGAATTTGTTCCCGTCTATTGCGGTTCGGCATACAAAAACAAAGGTGTCCAACAATTGCTTGACGGCGTCAACCGCCTCTTGCCTTCTCCCAACGAAATCCCCCCGATCACCTGCAGCGAAAATCAAACCAATATTCGTGCAGTAAAAGACGACGAAGATTTATCTGCACTCGCCTTCAAAATTATGTCTGACAAGCACATGGGCAAACTCACCTATATCCGAATCTACTCCGGTAGCCTCGAATCAGGCTCAACAATCTGGAATGCAACGCAAGGGCGTAAACAACGAGTAGGACGTCTCCTGCGAATGCACTCCAATCGCCAAGAAGCCATCGATAAAGCCTATGCTGGCGATATCGTAGCCGTTGTCGGGCTCGGGGAAACCAAAACCGGTGACACGCTTTGCATCCAAGATAACCCAATTGTTCTTGAAAGTATGGACTTCCCAGATCCTGTTATCAGCATCTCGATCAAACCCGAATCTAATGCCGATAACGAAAAACTCGGCGAAGCACTGCACCGATTAGCAGATGAAGACCCAACGTTCACTGTTGCTTTCGATCAAGAAACCAACGAAACCATTATTTCCGGAATGGGCGAGCTTCACCTTGAAATCATCGTGGATCGCCTAAGGCGAGAATTTGGCGTTGTTGCCGAAGTCGGCCGTCCTGAAGTGGCCTACCGTGAAACTGCAACGATGCCCTCTGATGGCTTCTACAAACACGCCAAGCAGTCCGGCGGCCGCGGCCAATATGGACATGTGGTCATGTCTGTTGAACCTCAGCAACCAGGTGAAGGTTTTGAATTCATTAACGAAATCACCGGAGGTCGTATTCCTCAAGAATATATCCCTTCCTGTGAGAAGGGCGTTAAACAAGCTCTCGAATCAGGTCCCTATGCTGGTTATCCCGTTGTGGATATGCGCGTTCGTCTAACAGACGGCTCCTACCATGACGTCGACTCATCAGACTTTGCCTTCCAGATTGCTGCTCGCCAAGGCTTCAAAGAGCTCTTCTTGAAAGGTAAGCCGCAATTGCTTGAGCCGATTATGAAACTAGAAGTCACCACTCCTGATGAGTATATGGGCGCCGTAAACGGCACCATTGCGCAACGTCGAGGTCGAGTCGATTCCATGGACGAACGTGGTGGCAACAAAATCGTACGCGGATTTGTTCCCCTTAGCGAAATGTTTGGATACTCGAATACCCTACGTTCACTAACCCAAGGACGCGCGAGCTTCTCGATGGAATTCGAACACTACGAAGCCGTGCCTTCCAACATCGCAACTGAAGTCGTCACAAAAAGACGAGAAGAGGGGAAAGTTAGATAAAAACTATCTAACTTTTAGTTATTGAGTAATACGCTTAAAAGTATTCTTAATTATCGCCTACTAATTCGAAGTGAGTAAACATATTTATAATACACTTTCGTAACACATGTTTTTGTAATACGTTTACAATTTATGAATTCATTTTTACTTATTGCGCATGGTAGTCGTCGTTCTGAATCTAATGATGAAGTGCGAGCGCTTACCAACCGAATCAAAAGCGATGCAGAAGATCAGTTCGATGAAGTCGCTTGCTGTTTTCTAGAGCTAGCAGAGCCGTCGATTCCAGATGCTATTAATACTTTAGTAAAAAAAGGAGCCACACGAATTACCCTTTTTCCCTACTTTCTTGCCGTCGGCGCTCATGTTGCAGAAGATATTCCAGAGGCTATTGCAGAAGCAAAAGAGCAGCACCCCCAAGTTCATCTTCAAATACTTCCCCATTTAGGAAAGCTCGCATCCATTCCGCGCATCATTCTTGATCAAATGAACACCTGATTTCACGGTTGACTTGCCCTCACACATCACCTAATTTCCAAAACCTTTACTCAATCCATAACCGCTTTTGAGGGGGTGAATAGTTTATGCCACAAGAAACATGTGAAGTGAAAGTACGCCGAGGTGAGAACGTCGACCGTGCCTTACGACGTCTAAAGAAAGCACTCGATAAAGAAGGAATTATTAAAGGAATGCGCTCTAAGCGATTCTACGAAAAACCGAGTGAAAAGCGCAAGCGTATTGCTAACTCACGCCGTATCCGTTGATATACCCAACGAGTTCGGGTTGAGATAAGCTCCCCTTTTGGGAGCTTTTTTTATGCCGCTGGATATTTTGAAAACAACGAAAGATTCTCGTTGAGTTGCTCCACGGAACTCATTCCCAAGGTAAGCGCATCCAAGACGCCACACTCCTGAGCAAATTTCATACACGCATCACGATCCGGTACCAACTTTCCTGCTCCATAGATCTTCATGCCAATCACAAAAGCACCCCGATCTTTTGCCCGCCGCAGCACCTCTAATACCTCTTCGGCATCCCCATCACATCGAATGCCCGCTGGATTAATCCGTGCTAATAGTACATCCACCCAAGCAGAAGTTGCCGCTGTCTCCATCGCTCCATAACTATGGCAAGAGCAACCCAATGTTTTGATTAGTCCTCGCTCCTTATATGCCGAGAAAACCTCCATATACGGTTTCATCTCTTCCGTCCATGAGGGCTCCTCCAATAGGTGCAGCAACAACATATCGATATAATCCGTATCAAGCTCCCGCAAATAGCGTTCAAATGCATCGCGTGCAAATTGCTCTCGCTCCCGCACCGAAAGTTTTTCTGGTGTTTGGCTTTGCGTTCTCCACCAAAACTTCGTCATCAGCGCCACCTTTTCCCGAGGAACCTTTTTTAAGGCCTCTCGACAAAATCCATGTGTTCCATACGCCTCCGCTAAATCAAAAAAAGTAATACCCCGTTCATAGGATTTCAAAAAAAGCTGTTCCGCTTCCACCGAACTCATCGTCGCTTTCTTTTTCGCGTTTCGTTTGGCCCAAACTGATTGCTTCGTTAAACCCCCAACCGTGCCTGTGCCCAATCCCAGTCGCGACATCTTTATCCCGCAGCCAGGAAGTTCTACCTTCGGCATCGCAGACTCTGAAGCACCGAAA
>DOEU01000041.1:0-3294 GCA_003532555.1 Verrucomicrobiota bacterium
TCTATGGAAGGCCGCCTCACGATCTGTAATATGGCGATTGAAGGGGGGGCACGCTGTGGACTCATCGCCCCCGACCAAACTACCTTCGACTATATAACTGCCGAAGACCGACCCTTTGCGCCCAAAGGCGAAGAGCTCGACTTAGCCATCACCCACTGGAAAACCCTCTACTCAGATGAAGATGCCGTTTTTGATAAATTAATCACTATTAATGTCGAAGAAATGGAACCCATCGTTAGCTGGGGCACGAGTCCTGGAATGGTTGTTGGTATCAACGGAACCGTTCCTGAACTAGATGGATCGGATGTGTATAATGCCGACGACATTCAAGCGGCCCTCAACTATATGGGGCTCGAATCTGGCACCCGCATGATTGATATTACCATCGATGCTGTATTTATTGGTAGCTGTACCAATGGTCGAATTGAAGATTTACGTGAAGCTGCACGAATCATGGAAGGCAAGCACGTCGCCGATGGCGTTAGAGTACTCGTTGTTCCAGGCTCTGAAAAAGTCCGTAAAGAAGCCGAAAAAGAAGGCCTCAACCAAATTTTTGAAGCCGCAGGTGCTCAATGGCGCTTTGCCGGCTGTTCCATGTGTTTGGCAATGAATCCAGATAAACTAAATGAGAAAGAGCGTTGCGCCTCCACCTCGAATCGAAATTTTGAAGGACGGCAAGGACGTGGAGGACGAACCCATTTGGTAAGCCCCGCCATGGCCGCTGCCGCTGCCATTAAAGGTCATTTTGTAGATATCAGGGAGTTAGCCTAATGGAAAAATTTAAAACATTCACCGGAACCATCTGTGCCGTTGATCGTGCCAATATTGATACGGATGCCCTCATACCCAAAGAGCATCTCAAATCCATTAAGCGTACCGGATTTGGATCCGCTCTCTTTTCAGATTGGCGCTACAATGAAGATGGTTCCGATAATACCGACTTTATCTTAAACCACTCCAAAACTAGCGGGGCCTCTATTCTAGTAGGCCGCAACAACTTCGGTTGTGGATCCAGTCGAGAGCACGCTGTATGGGCGGTCGCACAACAAGGTTTTAAAGTCGTCGTTGCACCCCGTGAAGGAGAAATTCCAGCCTTCGCCGATATCTTCGGCAACAACTGCTCGAAAAATGGCATTCTCACGATCGAATTAAAAAATAGTGAAGTAGATCACATCTTCGAAATAGCCTCTGCTGATCAACCCTTACAAGCCACCGTTAACCTCGAAGAGCAAACCCTCTGCTTTGAATCGATCTCATTCCCGTTTGAAGTCAATCCAGCAATCAAAGAAAAACTTTTACTCGGTATGGATGATATTGATGAGAGTTTAACGCAAATTGAGCAGATAAAAATCTTTGAAAAAACACACAATGCACAACTGAAAAAATAACAAAAGAGGATCCATTTCATGTCATACGATAAAATTACCCTTCCAACTTCTGGCGAAAAAATTACAATGGGTTCCGACGGACTCAAAGTACCTAATAACCCAATTATTCCCTTTATTGAAGGCGACGGAATCGGAGTAGATATCTCCCCCGCCATGAAAGACGTACTCGATGCCGCCGTAGAAAAAGCCTATAATGGATCAAAGAAAATTGAATGGATGGAAATCTACGCCGGTGAAAAAGCCGTGCATACCTATGGCGATCATACCTGGCTACCTGATGAAACACTTAATGCCGTAAAAGAATATATGGTCGCAATAAAAGGCCCACTAACGACCCCTGTTGGTGGTGGCATTCGTAGTCTCAACGTAGCCCTTCGGCAACTACTTGACCTCTATGTCTGCCAACGTCCGGTTCGCTGGTTTGAAGGCGTTCCCTCTCCTGTTAAACGGCCTGATCTAACTGATATGGTGATCTTCCGTGAAAACTCAGAAGATATCTATGCTGGAGTCGAATACCAGGAAGGAACCAACGAAGTCAAACAAGTCATCGACTTCCTCCAAAGCAATATGGGCGTTACCAAAATCCGCTTTCCAAAAACCTCCGGAATCGGCATCAAACCCGTATCACAAGAAGGCACCCACCGCTTGGTGAAGGCCTCCATTCAATACGCGATCGACAACCACCGCGACTCCGTTACCCTCGTCCATAAAGGCAATATTATGAAATTCACCGAAGGTGCTTTCCGAGATTGGGGCTATGAAATCGCCGTTCAAGACTTCGGTGCCACGCCGCTCGATGGCGGACCATGGCACGTCATTAAGAACCCAACTACCGGAAACGATCTCATCATTAAAGACGTCATCGCCGACGCCATGCTACAACAAATTCTAACCCGCCCTGCTGAATATGATGTTATTGCCACACTCAACCTCAACGGCGACTATATATCCGACGCCCTCGCCGCCTGTGTCGGTGGCATTGGTATTGCCCCTGGTGCCAACATTAACTATCTCAGCGGCATTGCCATCTTCGAAGCCACCCACGGGACAGCTCCCAAATATGCCGGTAAAGATCAAGTCAACCCAGGATCACTCATCCTCTCTGGAGAGATGATGCTTCGCTATCTCGGTTGGCTTGAAGCCGCCGACCTCGTTATCAAAGGCATGAACGGCGCCATCAGTCAAAAACGAGTAACCTACGACTTCGAACGCCTCATGGAAGACGCCACCCTGCTCAAATGCAGTGAATTCGGCCAAACCATGATCGAAAATATGTAGAAAAAATTCTACATACAAAAGCATTACCCTTCGGACGGTGTGTATTTTTTACTTTATTTAAACTGTACATTAAACTGTACAATACATAAAATCCTCCTCCCTAACCAAAAGAGGAGATCATGGAAAACGATATGTTATTTATTAAGGGCTCATTCCCCCGTGCCATAGTCCATATCGATGGAGATGCTTTTTTCACGTCGGTTGAACAATCGATGAACCCCTCTCTGAAAGGCAAACCCATCGTAAGCGGACAAGAGCGCGGTATCATCGCCTGCGCGAGCTATGAAGCAAAAGTACTGGGCATCAAACGGGGTGTCAGTTTATGGGATGCTCGAAAAGCATGCCCACACCTTATCGTTCTTCCAAGTGACTATGAGAGCTACAGTCTGTATTCCAAACGTATGTTTGAAATCATGCGCCGCTATACACCTACTGTAGAAGAATACTCCATCGATGAAGGCTTCGCTGATCTCACCGGACTCCGGCGCGTTCACCGCATGTCCTACGAGCAAATAGCCCGCTCCATGCAACAGGCGGTTCAAGATGAACTCGATCTCACAGTCTCCGTCGGACTTAGTCTCTCTAAAGGCCTTTGCAAAATAGCTTCCGATTATCGCAAGCCGAACGG
>DOEU01000041.1:3683-8438 GCA_003532555.1 Verrucomicrobiota bacterium
GTTTGGGGATTAGGACCAAATAGCGTTCAGATGCTTCAAAAATATGGCGTACACACCGCTTATGATTTTGTGCAACGCCCCGAAAAATGGGTCGATAAACTTCTCCACAAACCCGGTCGCGAAATCTGGAACGAACTGCGCGGAAAAAGCCTTTTACCAGTGAACCCTGAACCCAAACGAACGTATCAATCGATCGGCAAAGGAAAGACCTTCTCTAAGCCTTCACGCGATCCTCAATTTGTTTATGCCAAGCTCGTTCGTAACGTTGAATCGGCCTTTATTAAAATACGACGACATCAACATCTAACTACGGAAGTCTATATTTCACTCCGGTATAGTGACTATCGACAGCGCGGACTCGGTGTCCGGCTCAGTCGGGCAACAGATTCAACCCAAGAGATTCTCCCAATTATTCGACGCCTCTTTAATAAGTTGATTGAATCGAACCGCGAATATCGCGCCACACAAATCTGGCTCACTCGCTTGGAATCGGCCGATACACGGCAGTTGAGTCTGTTTGATAACCAAATTCAAATCGAACGCTATGAGGCTCTCTCCACCACGATCGACGAAATCAATGCCCGCTTTGGAAAACACAAAATAGCCGCTGCCACAGCTCTTACCCTTCAGGAAAAAAACGAAAACAGCCGAACCCAACTACCTTGGCGAAAACTTCACCTGCTCAACGGAGAAAACGGGCGGCAACGACTCTACCTACCCCGCTTAAATATTGTGGTTTAGCCCCTTTTTAATTTATAGAGCATCCAAGCCGCTAATGTTTTTCCATCATCGACTTCTCCTGTACAGATAAGTTCATCCATCTCTGATTCGCTTATCACCAACGTCTCAATATGTTCATCAACATCAAAATCAGTATCGCCCGACTTATTTTTCACCTCCGTATAGAAAATTTCGATCGTTTCAGAGCAGTAACCCACACTCGGTAAAATCGTGCCAAGGGAGTGAATGGATTGCGCCTGATATCCGGTCTCTTCTCGCAATTCACGTTTTGCCGAAAGAAGTGCCTCTTCTCCAGGATCGCAATTTCCTGCAACCGCCTCTATGCAAATTTTGTCGTGTGATTTGCGATACTGCCGAATAAACAGAAAGAGGCCATCTTCCCGCCGGGCAATAATTGCTACCGCCGGTCCATGCACCACCACCTCCCGAACAGAAGCTCGTCCATCCGCTAATTCAACCTGATGCACATCAATCTCAAAAATGCGCCCCCGATATACCGTCTCTTTTGATATTGTTTTTTCAAACATCTATGCTTCTCCCTTTGCCAATCACGACACATCATTTATAGTCGCTAGTCTATGAGATTCACGCGAAAAGATTGGGAAGATGCCGAAGAGCGGCAACTCAACCCATATGCCAGCAAGAGCGCGCATACCCTAGGTCGTCTCTATTCTGAGACGCCTCATACCACACGCTCCTGCTTTGCCCGTGATCGAGATCGTATTTTTCACAGCCGCTGCTTTCGCCGACTTGAATATAAAACCCAAGTATTTGTGAATGGAATTGCCGACCACTACCGAACCCGCCTTACGCATACCATGGAAATGACCGCCGTTGGACGAACGCTTTCCCGCACATTAAGCGCCAACGAAGATTTAACCGAATGCATCTGCTTGGCTCATGATTTAGGTCACAGCCCCTTTGGGCATGAAGGCGAACGCGTTCTCAATACTCTCATGGAAGCACATGGAGGCTTTGATCATAATATACAAAGCCTTCGCTGCATCGAAAAATTAGAATCGCCTTATCCGAACTTCACCGGACTCAACCTCAGTTGGGAAGTACGTGCCGGACTTCTCAAACATGAAGCACATAAGCCAAACGCCATATTAGACGGATATTCCATCGGGCCCTTTCAATCACTCGAAGCACAAATTGCCGATATTGCCGATGATATGACCTACCAAGCACACGATGTCGACGACGGTCTTGAAGCTGGCATCATGACAATCGAGCAACTTCAATCGACCCGTTTCTGGAACCATGCAGCCGAAAAAATACATCAACTTTATCCTAATGCAAACGAAGAGCAAAAAAACCGTGCCACCATCCGCACGATGATTGAATTGCAAGTCGCTGACGTCATAGAACAAGCCCGAATCCGGCTTAATCAGTACCAACCCGGCTCCGTACGTGCTGTTATGGAAGCCCCCGAACGTATCATCTGCTTTAGCGATGAAATGAAAGCCATGCTCGATGAATTCACAAAATTTATGTTTACCAACCTCTACTATAACTCCACCGTAGCAGAAACTACTCGCCAACGTGTGGAATGGATGCAACGCCTCTTTCTATATTATATTCAAAACCCTTACCATCTCGGACGAAAAGCCCAACAGCAGATAAAAACTGAAGGATTGCACCGCTCAGTTTGTGACTATGTGGCAGGATGCACCGACCGCTTCGCCCTTCTTGAATGTGAAAAATACGGACTTCTACATGACTGAATTCATCTTCTTAGCCCGACTCCTAATTGACTGCGCTATGGCCATACTGATCTGGCTCGTTCAATGCGTCATCTACCCTGCCTACCATCACATCGACCGCACCCAATTCTCCGACTGGCACCAAAACTATATGGGCATAATCTCGCTTTTTGTCATGCCCTTGATGATAGGCCAAGCTATTTTCATCGGCCTCCACTGCTTCCAACGACCATCAGGGTGGGCCTACGCATCCGCGCTTGCCATGTTCATTGCCTGGGCCGTAACCTTCCTCTTCTCCGTACCCTGCCACACCCTTCTTCAACAACAGGGCTATGATGCTGCCGTAACCGATCGGCTTATTCAAACCAACTGGTTTCGCACCCTTGCTTGGACCGCCGTGCTTATTTTAGGCCTGATTGCCTATCGAAAAACTGCATAAAATTTTGGATTCCAGAGTTGGACGCATCCTAAGTTTCACCTATATTTCAACGCCTTACTAACCTCTAAATGGTACTTATTATGGAAAAATTAATTGTTGGAATCCCAAAAGGAAGCTTACAAGAAGCAACCTATACCCTTTTTAAAAAAGCGGGTTTTAATATTAGCGGTGGTAGTCGCTCTTATTTCCCATCCGTTGACGATGAAGATTTAGAAATGCGTTTACTCCGACCACAAGAGATGAGTCGCTATGTTGAACAAGGCATGCTCGATGCCGGCATTGCAGGACTCGACTGGATCGAAGCCAATGGATCCGATGTGGTTGATCTATGTAGCCTCGTCTATTCCAAGCAGACCAAACTTCCCGTTCGCTGGGTACTTGCCGTACCCAATGATTCGAATATTCAATCCGTTAAAGATCTCCAAGGCAAACGCATTGCCACCGAAGGCGTAGGAATCGTTGAACGTTGGCTTGAACGGAATAATGTTCAAGCAACAGTTGAATTCTCATGGGGAGCGACTGAAGTGAAAGTACCCGAATTTGTAGATGCCATCGTAGACATCACCGAAACTGGAAGCTCCTTGCGCGCCAACAATCTTCGCATCGTCGACACCGTCATGGAATCCTACACCAAATTTTTCTGCTCCGAAGAAGCTTGGAATGATCCTTGGAAAAAGAAAAAATTACAAAATCTTACTCTACTTCTACAAGCAGCCTATGACGCAGAGAGCCAAGTATTACTCAAACTCAACGTATCAGCAGGAAGCCTTGATGCCGTTCGGGACCTCTTACCCTCCCTGCATGCCCCTACCGTCAATCCGCTCACAGAAGAAGGTTGGTATGCCGTTGAAACCGTTGTCAATGAATCCACCGTTCGAGAAATCATCCCCTCTCTTAAAAAAGCCGGGGCTGAAGGAATTATCGAAATTGGCTTGAATAAAGTCGTTGCCTAAGTACTATACGGAGCCCTTTAAACAGCGGAGAAATTATGGGAACTATCAAAAAATGGCGTAAAAAGAAAATGTCTAACCACAAACGGCGCAAGCGTCGACGTTCAGACCGTCATAAGAAAAAATAATTTTCGATGAAGTACTGGCTCCTAAATCCAGCCTACTTGTTTACCGCTCTGTCGCTTGGCAGAGCGAATTTTTTATCTAAACATCATTCCTTTTTGCAATAATCTTCCGTGTAAAAAAATATCAGCTTGCATTCGTTTACCTCCTGCTAATTGGACTTCCAATAAGCGCAAAGCTCCCCTTGCTGTAGCGATCGTTAACGCATCGTCTAGCACTTCCCCAGGCAAGCCCTCTCCATCGATGCAGACTGCTTTCCATACCGATAAGATCTCACCAGAAGGTAATGTACAGCGACTCCCCGGCCACGGATCAAAAGCGCGTATTCGATTATGAATAGCCACCGCAGGTTGATGCCAATCAATAATTCCATCGGCTTTATTCAATTTCCTCACCTCAACCACTTTTGATTCATCCTGCGCACAAGATACTATGGTCCCAGCAGCAATATCATCAATCGTTTCTAACAACAGCCGTGCACCTAAATCCGCACATAGATCATGTAACGTAGTGGCAGTAGCGGTTTCATCGATATCCAATGTTTCTTGCTTTAAAATTTCACCTGCATCCATTTTTTCAGCCACCGTTATAATTGATACTCCTGTTTGAGCATCTCCATTGATCAGGGCCCATTGAATCGGAGCTGCCCCCCGATAAGCTGGTAAAAGAGACGGATGCAAATTGATCGCTTCATACGGAGCTATCGATATCAGACTCTTTGGTATATATTGTCCGTACGCCACCACCACCAATAGATCAGGCTGCCAATTTTGCATTAGCTCCACCATCTCATCGC